>JBCCEO010000232.1:0-10318 GCA_039030255.1 Planctomycetota bacterium
CCGCGTAGACTTCGTTCAGTTTTCCGACCCAGCGAGTTTCCTCGTCATTCAGGCCGAAATACTGCTTCCGCAAGTCTATGACTTCGGTCTGCTGTTCTTCTGAAAACTCAAAGTGCTTAATTGCATCTTTGGTTCCTTGGTCCAGAAGACCGTTCATCTTGCGTTGGTTAAGACGCAATTTGCCGTCTGAATCCCAAACTAGGGATTGGAACTGATCCTTCATGGGGCCATTGGCACCAGAGAGGAATCCTTCTGAGGAGAAGCTTCCTGCTTGGACTTTGACAGCTCCTTCCATATAGAAGTGCCAACCGACACCCACTCGGAGTGCAACTAAAGCCAAGATTCCAAAAATGCTTAAACGCGCGTAATTCTGCATAAGAACTGGGGTACAGGAGGGATTGGCGTGGGACCTGTAATTCTTCGACTCGGAAAGCTTGTTAACCGCAATTGAGCCAAAGGAATCACGAATGGGAGGGCAAAACAAACTAACTAAGACTCGAAGTTTGTCTACTCGCTATAAATTATGGCCAAAGATCAGCCTGAAGCCAAGCGTTTTTGAGCTTGAATGCCCAAAGTGCAGCGTTGCGAAATGCCACGTTTGTATCATTTTGCCTTAGGAGATATGCGACGCTTGTTCAATTTCTACCGTTCGGATCCAAGGCAAAATAGTGCAAGATTGTCCGTAAATCCTTGATAATTCGAACTCACTCAGCATTAAGGCAGCGCATAAAAAGACCGCCCTGACAGCATGATTTGGCAGCGACTAAATTCTTGCGTCTCAACTTGCATCAAAACGCGTGGAAAAACTGAGAATTCGTGCCAGCCTCGAAAGACCTGGTCTCCGACACACGCTTTTTCAGTTTCTACAAGAATCTAGCTCTTCTCTGTTCGCGACCCCTTCAATTTGTCAGGACGGACCTGAGGCACTTTTTTGCAGTTGCAAGCTGCGTGCCATTTGTCGCTTATCGCAAAATTTCTATCGTCGCTGCCCATACTCAAATTGAACTCAAGCGGTTACAACCGCTACACGGCATCTTCAGATTCGTCCAACTTTCAAAGTCTCCAGATCATCATCATGGCAAAGAAGAAATCCTCAACCAGCGTCAAGAAGAAGGCTACAGCCAAGAAGAAAACGAAGGCCGTCGCTGCGAAAAAGACTAAGAAGAAAGCAACTAAGAAAACGACGAAGGCAATCCGGCCTGAACGCAAGCCTGGGCAAATTCTCTACTGGCTCGTGAAAAGTGAGCCGCATGTGTTCAGTATCGATGATCTGGCTAAAGCCGCTGATCAAACGACGTTTTGGGACGGAGTTCGCAATTACCAAGCTCGGAATACGATGCGCGATGACATGAAGCTTGGCGATCTAGTGCTTTACTACCACAGCAATGCGGAGCCGCCCGGCGTCGCAGGAATCTGCAAAATCGTTCGCGAAGGATACCCAGATCACACCGCCTTCGATCCCAAAGACAAGCACTACGACCCCAAGTCAAAGAAGTCGGATCCCACTTGGTACATGGTGGATGTTCAATTGGTCGAAAAGTTCGATGCCGAAATATCGCTCGCAGAACTGAAGGAGATGTCCGAGCTGGATGGGATGCCACTGTTGCAGAAAGGCTCGCGCTTAAGCGTTCAGCCTGTATCTGAAAAGCACTTCAAGCACGTGCAGAAAGTTGGCCGCAAGAAAAAAGCCTGAATAGACCAAGGTGACGTCAAATGCCTGAACCCGTCCTGGCAGCTCTTTCCCTACTCCCAATCGCGGCGGTTGCTCTGTTCCTTGTGATACTTCGCATGCCTGCCAGTCGAGCAATGCCAATCAGCTTTGCGACTTGCGTGCTGTTAGCTTTGGGCGTTTGGAAAGTTTCATTTGCCCAGGTCACGGCCGCGTCGATCAAGGGACTGATTATTTCAGTCGAATTGTTGTATATCATTTTCGGGGCAATCTTACTGCTCAACACGCTGCGCTATAGTGGAGCATTGCAAACGATTCGAGATTCGTTTCGTAGTATCAGCCCAGATCGACGCATCCAAGTGATCATTGTTGCTTGGCTGTTCGGGACTTTTATTGAGGGCTCAGCAGGCTTTGGGACTCCGGCCGCCGTTGCAGTGCCTTTGCTTGTCGGCTTGGGCTTTCCGGCTCTTGCTGCTGTCATAGCTGGAATGGTGATTCAGAGTACCCCAGTATCTTTTGGAGCAGTAGGAACTCCGATTCTCGTAGGCGTAAAAAACGGCCTGGCAGGCGACGGATCGTTGGCGGAATTCGCTATGGCTCAAGGCTACGAATCGGAAAGGACTTTGCTCATGGCAGTCGGCTCCCGAGTCGCTTTGTTAAACGGGCTGGCTGGTCTGCTGATTCCATTATTTGTTGTTTGCTTAATGACTCGTTTCTTCGGCCTGCAGCGTTCCATTCGCGAAGGCTTGGCGGTATGGCCTTTTGCCCTTTTTGCCGCCTTGGCCATGATCCTTCCTTACTACGCAGTGGCTCATTTTTTGGGGCCCGAATTCCCGTCCTTGCTTGGTGGATTGATTGGACTGGCCATCGTTATTCCGGCCGCGCAACGTGGCTTTCTGACTCCCGAGCCAGATCAAGTATGGGATTTTGGCCCCAAGTCGGGTTGGGATGCAGACTGGAACGGGAAGCAAGCAGAGGAATCTGAGTCGGCAGATGGCGAAACGAAAAAGGTTGGTTTGTTTGCTGCTTGGCTGCCTTATTTGGTGGTCGCTTTGATCTTGGTCCTGACCAGGCAGAAAGCTCTGCCCGGAATTGATCCAGAAGCTTTCTCGCCACTTGGATTGGTCAAGTCGCTCGAGTTCTCTTTCGATTTTATTTTAGGTACCTCTATCGGCAAGCAAGTGTTTCCAATTTACCTGCCAGGTACCGTTTTTATTATTGCGTCATTGGTTGCTTTTGCGACTCATCGAATGCGTGTCGAAAGTTACGGCAAAGCCTGGTTGGAGTCTGGAAAAACTGTCATGGCAGCATCAGTTGCCTTGGTGTTCACCGTGCCCATGGTACAAGTATTTATCAACAGCGGTGGTGGGGCAAGCGGCTACGAACAGATGCCGATCGTACTCGCCACGGGAGTCAAACTTCTGGTCGGATCGGCTTGGCCATTGTTCGCCCCGTTTATTGGTGGCGTAGGCGCCTCAGTGGCTGGCAGCAACACGATCAGCAATATGATGTTTTCTCTGTTCCAGTTCAATGTTGGCCAGCAAATCCAAGTCGATCCGATCTGGGTTGTTGCTTTGCAGGCGGTTGGAGGCGCGGCTGGCAACACGATCTGTGTTCATAATGTTGTTGCGGCCTCAGCGGTTGTCGGAATTGCAGGCAAAGAGGGGACAGTAATACGTAAGACTTTGGTCGTGTTTAGCTACTATGCTCTGCTCGCGGGTTCTATTGGCTACATGATCCTTTGGCTACCAACACGCGGCTTCCTCAATCTCGGCTCGCTTGTGCTAATAGGACTATTAGGCGCGTTAGTATTCGTTGCCTTTCGAGCTCTGACCAATTCGCAAGGATCTGCAAAAGAGGAATGAGTTGGATTTTGCGTATTGCTAACGCAAATCCTTCTGCGACTGATAATCAACGTTTACCTAAGGAATGAAAAACATGATCGAGATTGCTCCGGGCAAAACAAAGATAGGTTGGATCGGTACTGGAGTTATGGGTGCCAGCATGTGCGGGCATTTAATGAAAGCGGGGTTTGAATCAAATGTTTACACCCGGACTCGAAGCAAAGCCGAGCCGCTTCTGCAAGCTGGCGCTAGCTGGGCGGATTCACCAAAGGCAGTGGCTGAGAGCTCCGAAATCATTTTTGGGATTGTTGGCTTTCCCAAGGATGTTCGCGAAGTCTTTCTTTGCGAAAAAAACGGCGCCCTGGCAGGTTGCAGCGAGGGAAATATCTTGGTCGACATGACGACCAGCGAACCGAGCCTCGCTGTTGAAATGTATGAGAAAGCATTGAAATGCGGAGTGCGGATGTTGGACGCTCCTGTTTCCGGCGGCGATAAAGGCGCTCGTGAAGGAATTCTCTCTATCATGATTGGTGGCGACGAAGAGGTAGTTCAAGCCTTGCAACCATGCTGGGATGCAATGGGCAAAACGATCGTACATCAAGGTCCCGCTGGCTGCGGCCAGCACACGAAGATGGTTAATCAGACTCTGATTTCTACGATGATGATTGGCGTTTGCGAAGCATTGGTCTACGGACATCGAGCCGGCCTGGATCTCAACACGGTATTGCAATCCGTTGGGTCGGGCGCCGCGGGAAGTTGGTCGCTCACGAATCTAGCCCCGCGAATTATCGAAAATAATTTCGATCCAGGCTTCTTCGTCGAGCACTTTGTGAAGGACATGGGAATCGCACTTGCTGAAAGCCGACGAATGGGCCTGTCGATGCCTGGCTTGGCCATGGCGGAACAGCTCTATAAGTCGGTCGAAGCCAAGGGCTGGGCTCGAAACGGTACCCACGCATTGACTCTCGCGCTGGCTGAGATGAGTGGCTTTGATTGGAACAACCGGAGTTAGCCCTCGCATGGACTCCGAAAAGGAAAGACGCTATTCGGTCTCAGTCGAATCCTTCAATGAGCTAGCCGAGCTTTACCATAAGCGATTCCATGGGTTAGCCTTTTATCAACCCACTTTTGATCGGTTTCTTGAACTGCTCTCCGACAATTGCCGCTTGCTGGAAGTTGCTTGCGGGCCGGGGAATGTGACGAGTTATGTGCTGGAAAAAAACGCGACACTGTCTGTGCTAGGGATTGATCTCGCACCTCGCATGATCGAACTGGCCAAGGAAATAAATCCGCAGGCAAGTTATAGGGTCTTGGATGCGCGGCGGATTGGCGAAATGACCGAGGATTTCGATGCGGTGATGAGCGCTTTTCTTCTTCCATATATCGATAAGGAAGACACTCTCCAGCATTTGGAGGATGTGGCCGCGCTGCTGGAGGTTGGTGGATTGTTCTACCTTAGTGCGATCGAAGGCGATTACGCCACGTCTACATTCAAATCGGGAAGTACCGGCAGGCAGGTCTTCATGCACTACTATGACTGCGACTTTCTGACTCAAGAATTAGAGGAATCTGGATTTGAGATTCTGGACTTCGAAAGAAAGCAATTTCCGGAACCGGAGGATGCAGGCGACATGGAATTGTTCTTCTATTGTCGCAAAGTCGAACATTGACAATTGGGGTTGCTGTAGAAGCAATTCTAGAAAGCAATCTTAAGCCGCCGCAGCCGCTGATGGCCCGCTGCGTGAATCCTATTTGTTGGACTCTGGCGTAAACCTGCCATCCCAAGGGTGTTTCGAGCAAATAAGCTTTATTCGTTTTTTCTTGTGATGCGTTTCTAAATGCGGCAACGTAGTAAAGCAACTCGGGAAGCATAGCTCTAGTCTGAGTCTCGAACCGAATTGCAAATCCCCTCGATCTGTTGGCAAAAAAAGCGGACTATGAACGTCGCGAGTGTTCTTGTGGAAAATGAAGGCTGGCTTCGTGCCGTAGTGTTTTCTCGCCTTGGCGATAGATTGGCCACGGAAGACGTCCTTCAGGAGATTTGCATAGCCGCCCTCATCAGCGATTCAAAGAAACAGGAAATACTCGAGCCGAAAGGTTGGTTGTACCAAGTGGCAATCAAGCAAGTGCTCTTGTTTCGGCGCAGCGAATGTAGACAGCGACAAAAGCTGCAGCGCTTTTCGGAGCTTGTTCGCCAACCCGGATTTGAGCACCGTGAAGACGAGCTAGCTAAGGCTGAAAGTCAGGGAATGGTGCGTGAAGCTCTGGAGCAAATACGCCCGAGCGATCGACAAGTCCTGGTCATGAAGTACACCGAAGGAATGAGCTGCAAGCAAATTGCAGAACACTTGGGCGTCACCGAGTCGACGATTCAGTCGCGATTGCTCCGAGCGCGGCGGAGACTTCGGCAAACATTGGTAAGTCAGGGGAGTTTGGAAGGGTTGATCGATGCAATTCAATAACCAAAACAAATCGAATGAACTCTTGAGCGACCAGGATGTTGATTCTGTTTCGCAGTTTAGCACTCAGGATCGCATCGAATTGTTTGCAGAAGGAGAGCTTTCGGGCGAGCAGCGCAGTGCGCTATTGAGCGAACTGGATGCTGAGCCTTCCAAATGGAAGCAGCTGGCGGTCGCACTGATCGAGCAAGTGACTCTGCAATCAGCGGTGGCGGATGCTTGCAAGCAATCCGATAAACTGCAATTGACCGGGCCTGCTTCCTCACAAACCGGCGAGTCATGGGGCGCACGAATCCTGCCAAGTCTGAGTATTGCGGCTGCGATTCTAGTTTCCTTTGGGATGGGCTATTTCACTTCACAAAGAAAGCCTTCATCGGAGCTGGTTGATGTGATCACCCCAGGAGACGACGTTTTTCAAAATGAAGCTCCTGAGAAAGTGCCTGAGGTTGATCGGCCCGGCACCTCTTCCAAGCCATTGCTTGCGGTAGAAGACGGAAAAGCAAATCAAATTGTGGGATATGCGACTTGGGTCGGTAACTATGGTCTTCAGAGTTCGCCGGTCTTTTTGGGCAAAAGCTTTGAAAATAATTGGTCCAAGGAAAATCCTCCTAGACTAAATCCATCCATGGAAAAACGATTTGCGAAGGCAGGTGTAGAAGCGCGTCCGGAGCGTCGATTTGTTTCCTTGGAACTTAAAGATGGACCATTGCTGACTGTTCCGATCGATGACTGGAAGCTCTCACGAATAAGTCGAGAAACTTTCTGAGCCACCGATGGTTTCCAAGGTCAAAATCACCCTGTCACGTATGTTTGAGGAAGAGAGCGATGCTGTTCACTAGAAGTCTTGTAGTTGCTGCTGCTGCGATCGCGTTATTGCATATGAGTAATGCATCGGTGGCGCAGGAAGATGCCATTGAGGGGAAACTTGATGGTACCGCTAACGAAAAGGTACAGGCAGAATCTGAGAATGAAAAGCTGTGGAGGCTTTATCAAAGCGATGCTGCCGGGCTAAGTAGATGGCTCCATACGTTTGAGACACATAATTCTTATCACGCCGACGGCAAGCAGGATAAGCTGAGTTGTACCGCCTGCCATTCCAGCGTTAGTAATCAGGATGCTGTGCTCGGGGCATGGGAAGAAGGTGTTACCTTTGCCGACGTGGACGGTGATCTAATTGGAGATCTTTATTTGTCCTCCTTAGCACTGCACGGGCGTCCAAGTGCTCTGCCTCTGGGGAAATATGCGATCAGTCTGCTGTCGGATGATATCCTTCGTTCGCACCTGAAACTTGAGGAAGAGGTTCCAGCACTGTTGGTTCAAGCAGGAGCGTCGGAAGATGCCGTATTGATGCGCGGCGACGTCTTGCTAACCGTCAACGAAAAGCCTGTTCAAGACCCAATTCAACTACGAGCATTTCTGGTCCGTGAGCGAGACGAAAAAGAGGATGCACGTGTCGAATTCGGCGTGATCCGAGCCGGCTTAGCACAGAATGTAGTTGTTGAAATTCAAGATATAACGCCAGAAAGATCTCCATTTCGCATTGGAGTGCATTTAGAATCCCCTTCCGATGCAATGCGGAGTCAATTGAAACTCTACGAGAATGAAGGTGTCATCGTTAGCGAAGTCATTGCAGATTCACCTGCAAGTGAGGCCGGAGTTGAAAGATTTGATATCTTGCTACGTGCCGAGAACAAGCGAGTGTCAACTCAGGATGACTTGCGTGCAATCATACAAGAAAGTCACGGTAGGCCAATCGAAGTTCAATTGATGCGAGCTGGTGCGGAAACGAAACTGGAGGTGACTCCCAAGCGTGCTCTACGAGAAGAGGGAACTCCTACATGTCCCGGGCAGGGATCGTGGGATGTCCCCGCACTTCAAGGCCATCGCTTGCAAATGTATCAGGAAACGAGCCAGATGCTTGAGAGCTATTTGGAAGCGGCGGGGGATGGAACGACCGCAAAAAAACCGAACGATAACTAGCTGATGTGACGGCCAGTGCTTAACTGTCGCCACCTCTTGTAAACGGCCTTAGTGGGTACGCCCTGATTGGAGCTAGTTATCGCCTGATGTTTCAATCAACGGCAATAAGCCTTCTTTCCAGGTTTTCGCTACCAAGCGGTGACCTTGCTGGGAGAGGTGGATCGCGTCGCCCAGGACGTTCTCACTAGTTTCGATTGTCGCTCCGCAGTCGATCAATGCAACTTTTTGTTCTTGTGCAACCTCACGAATGCAATTGCTCAGCCACCTGCCGATCTTTTTGTTGGCTTCAATTTGTTCTTTGGAGTTGCCAAGGAAAGGCTCGAGTTCGGTGGCATCGGACGTCGCAGCCATCACCTGAGTTGACAATACTGGAGTAGCCCCAGAATTGCGAATCGCTGAAATCATTTTCAGCAACTCGCTCCGAAAGAGTTCGCCTCCGGCAAAACTGACATTGGTTGAGGCGGAGGATGGTGGCGTAAATTTGGGAGCTTCGGGAGGAAACAGGCGATAACGCAAGAATCCGTACAGCGTGCTGTGGCCTAGCAGACGCTCCCTGAATGGCGGTGCTGGTGGTGTGCGATTTAAGATTTCGGGTGTTTCGCTTAGTAATATCGGGATATCGTTCCAGCCCAAATAGAGCAGCACGACATCTGGCTTCAGCGGTCCTACATCGGTTTCAAAACGCAGACGCGATTGCGTGAGGTTAAAACCGGGGATCCCACCATTGATGACTTCGAACCAAGTATCACGATTAGACTCCAACGAGTTCAGTTCGTCTTCCAGAATAGAGCACGAATCCAAGTTGTCTCCCACCAGATAACCAAAAACGCTCGAACCGCCTAATACTGCGAGGCGAGTTGTATTTTCGCTGGCAACTGCCTGGATTTCACTCCCGCGGAATCCCCTTGCATTTACAGAGACATCGTAGGTTGTGGACTTTAGTCGTAGATTGGGACGCAGACTGTAACCAGCTTTAGAATGTGGGACGAAAAAGACCAATCCAGTTGCGTAGCAATTCGTTGTCCAACCTCGGGAAATGACGTAACAGCGTAACGCGATTTCACCCAGTACCAACGCACCAGCGCAGCCCAACAGCAATGCCAGGGTCGCAAACAATAGCTTACGCTTAATTGTCAGCCTCTGCCGCTTAGTCTTCGGTTTACTTCCCGAGCGATCTTCGCTTGGCTGCTCTTCTTCCTCGTTGTTGCCCATCTTATTTGTAAAATCAGACTGACCGGACACAATGGGTTTTCGTGCGAAGAGTTTGCAAAACGAAGAGGCGTTTCAAGCTCCAATCATACTTTGCCCGAGTATAGGTTCACATAGTCTTCAACACCCACGATCGAAGACGCGTCAGTAACTTTTAGCCAATCACAAAGGACGGCACCGTATACGGAGCGAAAGTCAATTGAATACTTGAGATCACCGTCGTGCAGATCGGTCAAGCTGGGTTGCGTGCCAATCACGGAAGTTCGCAGTCCGCCACCCGCAAGAAAGATCGGAGCGGCGGCTCCATGGTCGGTGCCTTCGCTGGCATTCTCGGCAACACGGCGACCGAATTCGCTAAAGGTCAATACGCTCACACGATCGAAGTGGCCGTGCTCTTTCAAGTCCTTGATGAAAGCGCTAAGTGCGTTGCTCCACTGGCCAAGTAGGCTTGTGTGAGCGCCCAGTTGTTGTGCGTGTGTATCGAATCCGTCGAGTTCCACGTAGTAGATATTGGTCGCCAATTCAGCGCGAATGAGTTGTGCAATCACTGACAACCGTTGAGCGAGCTGCGAATCGGGATAGCCCGACGTTGTCGATTTGTCGCCCTTGATTTCTCGGGCCGCCGTAACACGTTGGCTTGCATCAATCGCGCTGGCGGTGCTCGATTGCACGAAATCTAGAAGACTGTTCGGAGTGTTCGGATTCGTTGCTGGAGATAGGTTCTCGAGCAGCGTTGAGAGTTCGTCTGCTTGGGATGACTTCAAGCGAAATTCGTCGATACTCCGTACCGAAGGTACACGAACGTCGCGGGCTGTGAGTGCAAAAGGCTGCTTTTTTTCGCCAAAATGGATAGCAGGTACATCGCCAAGAGCGGAGACACTTGCATCAAGAAATTTGCCGAGCCAACCAAATTCTCGATTGTCATCCTTGCGAAGGCAGGAATGCCAAATGTCCATGGATTCGAAATGCGATCGGTTGGGCCGCTGGTATCCGACTCCATGAATTACACAGGCCTCACCGTTATCTACTAAATCTGCAAATCCGCGCACCGACGGATGGAAGTAAAGATCGTCATCACCCGCGTGTATAGCATCGTTTTTGGGGATTGCTAGTTTGGGTCGCGCCGCGTAATAGGCGGAATCTTGCACTGGTGGAAC
>JBCCEO010000233.1:0-10297 GCA_039030255.1 Planctomycetota bacterium
CGTGCGATTTCTCGAATCAAGGTATATTTGTCAAATCGCTTCCCCGATTCAAGACTCGCTTGGCCTGGACCGTTCTCAATTCCAGTTGTCGTTTCTAATGCAGGTTTGTTGGAATTGAGCGTATCGAAATGATCATTCCAGTCTGGCCCAAGAACATCCAGCAATACCGCTGCCACGACTTCAGGATACCGAGCAAATCTTTCCAATAGGCCATCGGCATCGATCTCCTCCCCCTTTGCCTGCCTATACTCCACGTCTACTTTCAATAATTCTCGTAGTGCTTTAGGACGCTCTTCATCAGAAAATTCGCCTAAGACATCTTCGATCGCAGGAGCTTGCCCCTCGAGAATCGCGTCTTCAAAAGAATCGCATACGCGATCCACGCGGAAACCAAAAGACAATCCTTGCTCCGAATCGGATTGACTACTCAACGGAGATTCTCCGATGCCCAAACCTGTCTAATAAGTTGCAGTTTCCGTTCTACAAAAGATACAGAACGATCCATCTGCGCAGCAATTTCGTTATTGGTTAGTCCTTGTAGTTTTTTCAATGCCACTTCTCGCAAGCGTTCGTCGCTCAGTCTGGACAACAAGGACTCGATTGTGTCATCCATTTCCATGACAAAATCTGGCGAAGGCTCAGCAGATGCGAGTTGCTGATGGAAGTAGGTGTCTTCGTTTGTCGTCTTCGTATCCTTCTTCGTTGCTCGATAGGATTTGCGCAAGGCAATTGTCACCAAAAGTTTCCATAGATCTTCCCGATCATCCAGTTTCGGAAAGCGATCCTCCTTGGCGCGAATGCATAGACTCTTAAAGGTGCTGAGCGCCAGATCCTCTTCGTCGACCATGGCCTTGCCTGAGTTACGGAGAAACCGCCTACCCAGCCCGACCAACCGATGAAAATAACGATCCCAAAGTTCTGAGGCAGCTAGGTCGTCCCCGTCCTTCAACTCCTGAATCCAAAGCGTGACCGATTCATCACTCATTCTTTAACTCTACGAATAACACTCTTCTAAAGTTGGAAACACGCGCTGTGCTAGGCGATCAACATAGTAGCCACGGCGCAAGCCTCCTTTCGCAACGGGCACGCGGCTTTATGCAATGGGTGAGGATGACCGTCGAGTATCCAGTTTACCATCGTTCAAGATTTGATATTTTAGTTCTGGCAACACAACACGGTCCAAAATTACTCTTTCTACTCGTCGACTAGCACGATTTCGCCTCGCTTAATTTCTACTTCCAAGTCTTGAAATGAGGCGTCGAGTCCTTCCAAATCAAGGAGTGGGCGCAGCTTGTATTTGCCGTCATATCGTGCAGGAAGCGATAAATGCGAACCTTCTTTTTCAAGAAGGTCATATGCGGCTATGGCCTGACCATTGTCGTCCAACAGAATTACACCAAACGATGCATCGTCCCAATCTTCCGTCTTCAGCGTGTAGGAAAACCCTTCAGAGTCTTTTATCTCAAGTTTGACGCGTGGGAATGCCTCGCCTTCCCTTAGGTTCAACATTGGCCGCACCTGGATTCCCATTCCAAATTTTCTTTGGAGGACCTGTCCGCCTACGATCTCAACCGGCACTTCCTCGTTGATTCTCAAGTACCGATCTTTGCCTCTGAGTTTGATTTGCAAGCGGCTCAATTTGTATTTACCAACGATCGCCGCTGTTTTACCTTCTTGAAATTTCAAGTCGAGCGTTTGCCCCTCCTGATAAAGCCGAACTTGGCTCGCGAGAGGAGAGCATTCTAACGTCCCCATGGACGGATTAGCCTCAGTGCATCGGACTGTCCTACCATCACGGCTTGGGCGAATTTCGTACCACTTTCCATCAATATTGTGGAAACGACTGAGTGGAAATGATTCATTATTTTTCCCATCGCGAGTTGCAAAGTAACCATCTTCGTCGAAATCAAAGAGGATTCTGTCGCCGTCAAAAGTCTTTCCTTTTTCGAAGTCGTTGAATAAGCCGTTCGAGTCTAAATCCAAAATGGCGACCGAAAGCAAGCGACCGCCCAGCGAAAGTTCTGCAACCCGAAAAGAACTTTTCTCCAAGTTGGCTTGGATTTTGTGAAGAGGGTTTTCAGCATACAAATAATTGAAGGCTTGAAAATCAACAAAGTATGGGACAGGCTGCCCATCCACTTCAATCTCAAACTTCACACGGACCGGAATATCCTTATCCGAGCCGTCACCCAATTCGACGGCCAGACACTCTGAAGTCCCATCCAGAATATTGTCGTTGTTCAAATCTGCGTAGGCAAGGTTGTAGTCCCCATCGAATTGGGTCGAGTCAAGCACGATCGTGAATGTGCAATCTTTGGCGTTCCCTAATTTCGCCTCATAAAATAGAGGCTCCGCTGACTTGAGCTTGGGCAATTGCAGCTGCTCCGTCGGCTCGCGTTTTGGATAAAGACGTTGGCAGTTGCCATAGCCATGCTTCAACTCGCTTCGATTCTTGCCGACTAGCTTCGTTGTTACTTCTTGTGTTTGACCAAAACAACGACCGCATAAAGAGCAAATCACAACAACCAGAAAAGATTGCCATATGGCTAACATTGCCGCACCAATTTGTCCGCTATAGACGCTAGAGAATAGAAGCAATTCGGATTGCCGAATCTTGATCCTGCTCTTCTGTATCGGCAAACCTCTTGGTGCCATTTTTCACGTTTCCGATGTTGGCTGCAAGCAAACCAAGGTTCCACTGGTAGTACTGCAGAAGCCATGCATGTCCGGTTTCTCACCGGCTTACCATGCTAGCATTTCGCAATTTCGCCAACAATCAATTTATGCGTATGTCTTGGCAAAGTACGAGGACTTTGAGGCCCGTTTTGTTTTCGCCAAGCGACTGCAGAAGCTAGCAATCAACTTGGCGAATCAATCATTACAACAGCAATTATCGCTACGACAGCTCTTACCCGCAAAATCGTTTAACTTTCACATCCTTACCTCCCGATACCCCAAGAGGAAGGCACAACAGGGGTCCAGTTGGGCGCGATCCGTTCGCAGCCTATCTGGATAAGGGGTGGATAAGAGCACGTAAGGGTCTCGAGATGAAATTGTGCAGTTTATTGGCGAAGCGACAAAAAGCTCTATCTAGAGCAACCCGCAGGGCCATTTTTGCATCCATATTGGTGGGAATGTCAGCTAGCAATGTTTCGGCTCAGCAGTCGAACTTGCCGATCCCCGTTCTCAATCAAGCTGCACCCGTAGTCACTGCTTCGACGGTAGCTGGCGACAACAAGGACACCAACGAAACAAAGAGCATTGGTGATGCAGTTTCGGCGGCAGCCGTAAGTAAGCCGCGAGCAGACACGGACCGGTACGGCGTCCCCATTCCGATGACGGCTGCGCCCAGTCCCAGTGACAAGACTGAAAAGAGCTTGGCAGGTTCGCTCATTGATTTTGATTTCGACGAACCCTCTCCGCTTCAGAGCGAGGGCCCCAAAATCGATATTCCTGCCCCAGCTTCCGTGCCCGCAAAGCCGCTACCTCAGGCGATTCAACCTGCTGCATTGCCACCTATGCCTGATCTTTCCGACAGCAATCCAGGCTCTGGCAAAGCAACGAAAATTGCCGACAAACCGGCGGAGCAAAAGAATACGTCTGCCACTCAAGCTAGTCGTGGACCAGAATTAGTCAAACGCGACCAGCCAATACGCTTGCAAGCACCTGCAGAACAAACTCGTTTAACGACACCCTTACGTTTGCAACCAACTGCACCCTTGGTGATTGAGTTACAAAGCGAACCGAAAACTGCTTCTGAGTCTGCTGCGACGTCGTTTTCGTTGAGTGACGAAGAATCCTCCATGTCAACCTCGGCTGTATCATTCGACCCAGCCGTACTTTCAAACTCTCGTCCAATCCAAAGAGTATCGATTCCGCTAGGACAACCTGACAATCCTGTTCCGAGTTCGGTCCAGCGACCCTCGGTCGTCCAATCACACTTTAGCGACAATGAATCCGGCAAGGGTGAGTTGCGACCTGTTCGGACTCCGGAAATCGCCCGCCCTGAGTCTTCTGCCAAAGCTGAAATGACTGCTTCCGCAACAACTGCTGAGATTAGCAAACCTGTTCCACTAGCACGCGTCTCGAAATCGAAGTTGAGCTTGCAAAGCGTTCCTGGCAAAGAGACTCAACCGAGCAAGAGCTCACAAGCAGCTCCCAATACCCACGCTGGATTGCCGGTCGAGAACGGCAAAGCAATCACGCTTAACTGCAAGGAAGCTACGCAGCTCAGCATCACTAGCAATATTGTGGAGCATTCCGTAGAGAACCCAGAGATTTGCCAAGTCGTAAAGGTTGGCAACAACGAGCTCTCGATTATCGGGCTCAAACCTGGGCAAACGAGAATTGCATTTGTCAAAGCGAATAGCTCTGGACAAAACGAAATCACGATTCGTCCAATTACTGTGCAAGCCAAGTCAACTCTGGATAGCAGGGGCAAATTGGCTTCTGACTTGGCAACAACTGTTGCCCAAATGTTTGGCACGAAACAGGTCCAAATTCGGCCCTATGAGGACGGATTGATTGTGGAAGGATATGCGGCTACCGAAAAGGAAGCCCGCAAGATCCTCTCCTTCATCCGGAAAACTGCTTTGGTACCCGTAGAAGACCGCTTGAAGGCTCACTACAAGTACTAATTAGCTCAATTCACCAAATCGACTCACACTGTGAAAATTGGACGTCCGGCCGGCTGCGGCGTCCTACCATACAAGGCAACACCCGAGGACTGCCATGCGTAGAATCCTGAACAACCAGAACCCCATCCAAGCAGGAACATCCGTCCTTGCCAAGGGAATTGCAACATTGGTTGTAATGATCAGTTTGTATTCAACAGCGAACGCGCAATCTTACGCACAACAGCTGGCTCCAACGGCAAGCGGAATGCAATCGTCTGCAGTAACTTCCGCATTTGCAATGCAATACAACGGAGAGCAGTACCAAACGGTACCGGCCTCCAACGTGCAAACTGCCGCACATAACATGCGGCTTGGAGAAGTACCAACTGCTGATTCGGCCGTCCAACCTGCATCCCATCTCCGCGCAGCCCGGCAGGGACGCCGCCAGGACATGTTCAATCCCCCGCCATTTAATCCGTGTAAAACAGGTTGCAACGTATCGGCTTACGGCCAGTACGAGTCTCTTTGGCTCGACCGACGTGGAGACCGGTTCTTCAGTTTGTCACGTGGCGGCTTCATTGACAGTGGCTTCGATTATGAATGGGGAGGTCGTTACACCCTCGGACGTCTTTTTGATTGCGTTAATGGATTCGAATTCGTTTTCGTTGGTCCCTACGACTGGACACGAAGGGGAACGACAACTGGCCCGAACAGTAATCTGACGGCCAGTGGAGGCTATACCGCCGCCGACATTTCGAATTTTAACAATGCGAATCTGCACACCCAAACCTGGGATGCGGAAATGTATAGCTTCGAGCTCAATCGCAAGTGGTGGGTGTGGGACGTCCTCTCCACCATGATCGGAACACGGTACTTGAACTACGAAGAAGACTTCACACTCGTCTCCCAACAGGCTACCGGCGGGCAAGGATTCTTATTAGAAAGTGTCGACAACAGATTAGTCGGACTCCAAGTTGGTGCCGAGCTGCTCTACCCAATGAGCCTGCGAGCAAGCTCGGGCATTCGTGCGAAAGGCGGCGTGTACGCAAACCTTGATCGACGCCGCTCCATCGTTCGTAACGGAGCAAACGTCCTCGTGAACGCCGCAGATTCCAGTACTGAACTCGCAGGTATCATCGAGATAGCAACTTTCACCAATTACTACATCACGCCAAGTATTCGCCTCAATGGTGGATACGAATTTTGGTACATGCCCGGTATCGCAACCGTGCCAGACCAAATTCCCGGCAGCATCACCCCAGCGTCGGGGACTAACGTGTCCAACGACGATAGTTTGATTCTGCATGGTGTAAGCGTTGGTGCGACTGTCCTGTTCTAGGAACTGTTCGATACCCAATGAATCATGAAGCCATTCATTACGCTTCGTATCAATTGAAAAAGGGCTTGGTCATCAAACCAAGCCCTTTTTGTATTGGGCAACCCGTGCACTACCAGCTACCATTTCGTGTCCTGTTCGCGGCAGCAAATCCTGCCTTGCATGCGGCACTCAGGGACCGAAAGGACCGAGCAAAGCCAATTATGAATGTCCGTACTAGGCCTATATGCTAGAATAGATCAAAGCGTGGGCAGCAGGCTTTTTTATCCTGGGGAACTGCCTCGACTTCATGTTCTTGAATCCGAAGTGCCAGAGTGAAAGCGATGTTTGAGGGCCTTAAAGATACCTGGAGTCGCAACCACGGAAGCCTCCTTTTTGGTTGTGCGGTCGCTGTTTCACTCGTTGGATGTGGGCTTCGCTATTTCAATCTTCTTCCCGACATCGAGTTGCAGCCTCCACAAGTACTAGGTGAAGAAGTGCCTTCGCCAGCGGTGCAACCCATCGAGTTGATCGTCACTGTTATCGCACCCAAAGAATTGCCGGGTGGGACCTGCGAAGGATTTTTGGAGATGCACGTCGCTTCAGGCACATTTGTAAAGCCTGCCGACAGGGTCTCAGTCCATCCTTTCGAAATCGAAGCTAACGGCATCACGACGGTAGTAGTCGATCATTTACCGCAGGGGGAATACACTCCGATCGTGTACCTTGATCTCAACGGCAACGGCGCTCTTGATTTTGAAAAAGATCTACCATCAGAGCCTGTCCGCACAACCCAATCCACTTCATCAACTCCGTCTGATTTGTCGATGAACGGGAATTCACTTGAATTGCATTCCGGCCGGTTGAAGTCCATCTTTATGCAATTCTAGAGTTGCTATGGTCAGAAAAGAATTGGAGTGCCCGATGGCACTCCAATTTGAGATTTAAAATTATCGAAGAATAATCCTACTCGCGGCGCAATCCGAACTGCATGTAGTGCATACCGGACTCATCATCCAGCAAGTAGCCTCCGCTAGGAGCGAGGTACTTCGAAATGACAGAGAAGGGCGGCAGCTCATGCTTGTCCAAAGCGGCTAAGAGAGCTTGGAAGAACCCATTACCCTCTGAAAACTGCCGCATGCGATCTTGGTTTGCTGGATCGGCGGCCAACTTGTAGAAGAGTTCAAGTGACTCTTCAGGACGGGCAAAAGTGACTGCCGAGCATTCCTTGTCTTGCAATTGTGCGGAGATACGCTCGGAGATTAGCTGGTATTCCAAGGAATCTATCAATGGCGCAATTGTACCATTGACGCAGCTTGCAACCTCGCGAAGCATATACTTGCTATCCGCAATCACTAGATAATCGTCGATGGTCGTAATGCATATTTCGGGCTGGCGAACAACGTCACTTTGCCTAGGACCACGCGGCGGCTGAAAGATACTTACCTTCAGCTTTCCGAACGACTGCTTCTTGATTTCGGCTCGCTCGCCGATCAGATCTAACACCTTGTTTAAGACGTTCTTGCGAAAATAGGACATATTTTCAATCTTAATCGCGTAAACGTTGGAGCCACTATTGATAGTAACCGGCTTTACAAAGCCTTGCACAATCGTGATTCGGCCTTCGAGCATATCCAAGATATCCTGGCGCACGTCTAAGTCCAAAAATTCACTTCCGCGATCAAACACTTCTTTTTGCAAAGCGTCTTTTCCACGAAATTGATTGTATAAGCGTTCTACGGCTTGAACGGTCGAAGCAATATCCCAATTGATCGTCGAATAACTTGCTACCGATTCAGGCACCCACTCTTCCGGCTCGGTAGAACCAGACTTGGGCCTCAGCAAGCCCAGAATTGCTCGGCGAGGACTGCCAAGCTGAATATGGAAGTGCGTAATGGAATCAAAATCAGGTGGCGATACAATCCAACTACCACCAACGGCTTCCACGCCATCAACGCCCAACGCAGGCAATAAGGCGAGGGTCATCTGCGTTGTGGTGGATCGAGGTGTAAACTGTCGAACGATTGCGAGCGGATCGATGTAGAAGGAAACTTGTGGTCGCTCACCCTCAGTGCCAACGCAGCGAGACATTAAGGACGTAAAGGTACGATTGTCTGCCAGTGTCTCAGCATCTTCCAATTTGCCCAGCCACTTCTCAGCCAATTTTTCTGCGTAGTCAGCATTGGTACAAGCAATGATGACACCCTCATCTATAAAGTAGGCAAATTGTTCTCGCTGTCGGTCTGGATTACGAAAACGATGCAGTGTGAGGCGGTCCATTGCCTTTTCTTCATGCACAAGGTTTTCAGCCGCTTCCTCCATTCGGGCCAGCAATACCTTAATGCTGCTGATCTCTTCGCCAGCGTCCAGCATCATGGCGACGGCAGGCTCTTCCAATCGAACCTCAACCTGTGCGTCAGCCCCTTCGTCATTGCGATTACCAGAAGAAGAGCCGCTTATTCGCCCACTCGGTAGTAATGCGACAGCCATCTCACCACTTGGAATTGAAAGCAACTCGTCCAAGTTCAACCCAATTGCTGCTTCCATTTGATCCGCGCTGCGTACCAATGATCCGTAGAATTCGTTCAAGATTGGCTTGAGCTTCTCATCATTCGATAGCTTTCCGATCGAACTCCTTTCTAAGTCCGCTTTTAGTTTCTGGACATCATCAATCCGAAAGTAGGCGAGAGTTTTGTCGGGAAACAGCTTGGGAGCCGTTAGTGGTTGGAATTCTGCTTCATCCTGAGCCCTCATTGGACTCCAATGCATACTGACGACTAGCAACACAACCAAGTTGCTGACGAAGAGTTGTTTCCATTTCATAAATTTCATTTTTGCTCCAGAGGTGGACCGTTTTTTTGGGGGCCGCGAAAATAAACGCATAAACATATCGTAAGAAACTGTGCTGCGCCAGAAAGGTAGCCTTCATCTTAGTTACGAATCCGCAATCAGTTTTGTTACGGCTGGAAGGGACTTGCAAATGCGGCAAAATCACAGATCTTGAACGAAAAACCAGTTATTTTCGACCTTTTCGTTGCTTTCGCTGATATTTTGCTAGCGTTGAAACCGACGAAAAAATGACGAGACTGTTCACATTTCGCCTCGGTAAGCAAGTCATTTACTTTTGCCAATTCAGAATTAAGAATTACCAGCAATAGTTTTGGCCCAAAACTTTGCATGATAAGGCGGGGTTTCCATCTCAACAGGAACATCTTCAAATCGATGAAGCGTCAAGTGCTCCTGGCACTAAGTAGGTTTGGCAGGCGCAGCCGAAGGACGTCAGACGAAAACACAGACCAGTATGGAGTCAGCCGTGAAAATGCAGAAGCCGTTCACCATTTGCTTAGCAATATTAACAATAACGCTCGGTGCCGGAAAAGCTTCGGCCCAACTCCAGCAGGGCAATGATCAGGGCGAACCGCAAACAGCGCCGGAAAGCGTAACGGGCGGATTGGATTCGTTTCGCCGCGAACTTGGCTCACTATCCGTCGATGGCTTATCTACTGGTGGCGCCAACAATGGCGGTGGTTTGGGCACCGGAGGTCTAGGTACAGGCGGTTTTGGAACTGGAGGATTCGGTGGCGGACTAGGTGGCGGCCTTGGAGGATTCGGGGGCGGACTGGGGGGTTTTGGCGGTGGATTTGGTGGATTCGGAGGCGGATTCAACAACCAATTCAATCAAAACAATCAGAACCAAAATTCGATTCGTGCGACCGTCAAACTTGGATTCACTATGCCGATGCCAGCACCAGAAGTTCGAGCGCGGGAAATCGCCTCATTGTTCACTCGGCTTCCAATCCCAGCACAAATTCGCGGAGTTAACTTGCAACTAGATGGCAAAACCGCAATTGTCACTGGAACCTTAAAGGACAAGGACCAAGCCCGGATCCTAAAGGGTTTGCTAATGCTAGAACCAGGAATCTACAAAGTAGACGACAAGAAATTGACATTTTCAAACGCAGAAGATGAATCAAGTGCTTCGGATCAACTCGAAATGATTGAGCCTATTCCAGCAGATCCCAGTCCTGCTAATTCACAGCCTGTGGTCCCCTTGCCGCCTGCGCCCAGTAAATCCAGGTAACGGGCCAAGAACTTCCATTTTGAGCCTGGCCTTCCCACGACCATAATGCTAATCCAAGAAACTTCGTCATCATGACTGCCCTACAAGACTACATCGATCTAAAAAAGCAGATAAGTGAACTCGAGAAGAAACTGGATGCCCTGAAAGACGAAGTCTTTCAAGCAGTGGATACTGAGGGTGGCGAGGTCGCTGGGGAAGGTTATACCGTCCGCAGCTACAAACAGCCTCGCTACAAATTCTCAGAAGAGTACGAAGCCAAGAACTCGGAGCTAAAAGAGCTTCGCA
>JBCCEO010000234.1:0-10279 GCA_039030255.1 Planctomycetota bacterium
CAATTGCCGTGAGAGCAATTCATGGTTCAGAATTCTTCCTCGACCATTTCGCGGTCACACTTCAACCCCTATTTTGGGCAATGATTTCCGGTACTCTTCAGAAGTGCCTTATTTGTAACGAAGACAGCATTTGAAAGGCCAGCATCGACCAGAGATTTATTTGCGTTCAAACCGGATTTCGGCAGCTTCGCCATCTCGATCGATTGCGGAGGGATTTTTAACAGATGCTTATTGCAGTAAACAGATTTGCCGCAGTCCTGTAATCCGGCAGCAATTTGGTTTTTCCCAAATGCCGATTTGCTGCTTCTCTACTTAGAGTTTCCGCGCGAATGCCAAGATTTTAACGAGCTCGCGACAATCGACGCCTTTTTCTGAAAGCTAATAGATCACGATTCTTCCGCCACCGAAAGGCCTTTCTGTGTCATCAAGATCCATTTCGCCTTGGAGATCCTTAATGAGGTCTCGGCCCCAACCTAGCTCCTCAGGAATGCTTGAAAGAGGCTGCGAGTACTAGTTCTCGACCTCTTCACGCACCAACTGCCGTATATGTCCGCAAGTGTCTAGCTTCGGATCCAAACCTTGAGGTTGAGCGAGCCCGTGTTATGTGCGAGTAATGACACGCGCATCCGGGGGTAATTCACACTTTGCATCCATTACATGCAGCGCGTGCGTTGCCTCGCAACGAAAGATGTAGCCTGGCATGTGGAGAGGGCTGCAACGCAAATGGAGCGACAGACTCTTGGGCGGTGGAGCCTTTAGACGCGACTCAGTCTATGTTCTATGCTACTTAATCTATGCGTCATCGAGCGATGTAAGAACGAAACGAAGACATCGCCTACTGTGAACTGGAGCCTTCTGGAATCTTTGACAGTGCGGAGCTCCACATTTTCCAAGAGGCCCCTGCGAGCGCGAACAGAAATCCATAAATTACAAGTGGCAAAATCATGGGAGGGTGCGAAGCAGGAATAGCGTGTAGCAAAGGCGGAATAGCGATAGCAGCAATCCAATAGACTAAATTCGCAATCAGCAACCTCTTCTTTTCCTGCTCAGTCATTTCGCCCTCGTCGTAAGAATGTCTGCATCAAGCACAGATAATAGCTTCGAACAAATTGTCTGTGTCTACGTAGATTTCAGGCATAGCAGTGCGAAAATACATGGCGTATAGACGCGAAACAAACGAAAGTTTCTCTTTATGAAGAAAGGAGCGTTCTGGTCCGTATCTTACGAAGCCGCAATCCTGTGCGTCGGTACAGGTGGACTGGGCTTAAAGCTCTGCATAGTATCCGTAACCACACTCGCACCAAGAGAACCCGCGAGAGTTTGAATTCGTTTCACGACTGCTTCTTCTAAAATGCTTGGTTCCGTCGCGACACGAGCATTCACGACGAGATCGGCCCGCTTCGTTGAACACTTCGAAGCCAATGAGAGAACAGGCTCTGTGAAAGTACTGACCGAATTCGCAACAGCATAATTACCATCGGACATTCCAATGACTTTCAAGTGTGCGACCTCGGCCTCCGATTCCTTGAACTGCTCCTGCAATTCCGAAACGAAGCGCAAAAGGATTTCATCCAAGGAGAATTCTGTTTCACTTGCAAATTTCAGCTGACTGTTGAGCCAACCCAGTTCTGCTTCACCTTCGGCGTACAAATCGTAGTCTACTTCGATCACCCGTCCGCCAAACTGGCCCTGCTGATCTAGGAATTCCAGATACGCATCAAAGCCAATGCCCGTCTTGGCCGACATTCTCAAAATTGTTCGACCTGGGTACTCTGATTCGATCGCCTCCGCCAGGGAATCTACTTCCTCTTGAGCCAATTCGTCGATCCGATTGATCACCACGAAATCCGACTCTTCGATTTGCTTCCGGAAAATATAGGCGGCTTTCGGGGAAAAACCTGCCTTCTTTTTTCCGGTCAAAATACGCAGACCATGGCTCGGCTTCAGTACTACGCCGTAGGGCGCGATGTCCAACGGCTGCGCATAGATATTCTCAAGGGGACGGATTACGGTTGCGACCAAATCCGTACAACTTCCGACCGGCTCTGCCAATATGACGTCGGGCAATTGCCCTTTTTGCATCTGATCGACCGTATCGGTGAGCTCGTTGAAGCTGCAGCAAAAACACGCCCCAGCAACTTCACCAACATCGAATCCTTGGTGACGCAAGGATTGTGTGTCAACCAACCCGGTTGTTTGATCGTTGGTGACAATACCGACACGTTTTCTTTTTTCGGAATAGTGGGCGGCCAGTCGTGCCACCGTTGTCGATTTTCCAGCTCCTAGGAAACCACCGATCAGTACAAACTTAGGAGCCATTCCATCTTCCAATTTGACAACGTTTTGAAAAAGAAATTGAGAATCTATTAGTCAAAGCTAGCGAGAATTATTTTGGTTTCACATAGCAAGAACTGCGTTGGAACCCTACAAACGCTCCTCAAGTTTGATCGATAGCTCCTTTCGCTCGCCGCCACGAATGATTATCAACTCTAATGGTCGACCTATTGGCGATTGCTGGACAACGTTGGAAAAATCTGCTGCTGACTCAATCGCTTCGTTGTCCATCGAAATGATGACGTCATTGGTTTGCAGCCCTGCCTTCTTTGCTGGATAGTCAGGAACAACGGCTCGCACCAAGGCTCCCAAGGGGCCAGGTAAGTCTAGGTCTTGCACTTGGGAAAAAGAAATGTTTGAGGTTCGAACGCCTGCGTAGCCGCGGCGGACTTTGCCATGTTCGACAAGTTCGGTACGGATCCAATTCGCTCGCTTGATAGGAATTGCAAAACCGATTCCTTCAAAACTTCCCGAACGAGTCGCAATTGCGGTGTTGATACCGATGAGCTTGCCGTCGAGATCGATAAGTGGACCGCCGGAATTGCCAGGGTTTACAGATGCGTCCGTTTGCAGAAACTGGCCTTGTACCAGTGGTGACAATCGGCGGAAACGTTTCGTGCTGCTGATGATTCCTGCACTCACGGAAGAATCGAGCATAAATGGGTTACCGATGGCCAGAACCCATTCCCCGACATAGGGCTCAACCGTGCTAGCCTCAACAAAGGGAAGATTCTTGCCGTCGACTTTCAAGACAGCTAGGTCGCTCGATGGATCGGACTTGGTATCAAGGACTTCAAACCTACGACCGTCTGTCAGCTTAATCTCCGTACTTTCTGCATCTTTGACGACATGGTGATTGGTCAAGATGTATCCGTCTTGGGAAATGATGACTCCCGTTCCAAAGCTCTGAGCTTGCTGCGGGTTTTGGTCGCCAAGGATCTTGAGAATCGGGTCGACCTCGCCTTCATTGCCTCGGCTGTATACCTGGACAGTGCAAGGTCGCACGGCTTCGGCGGCCAGGTTGAAAGCGATAGAAAGATTCTTGGCCTGCGAAAGCACCTTTTTCTTTTCTTTACGGCTCAGCTGATCCTGCGCAGAAGTTGGGATTGCAGCTACTGTTGCAAGCACGAGGAAAACAGCCATGCGGGAAAAGGTTTGTCTTGAAAGAGTCATGTTCTTTGTTTGGTAAATCCGAAGGTTATCAAATCGTTAGGTTTGAGTGAGTTCGCAGTCAGGAGTGCTCTGTCGCGGTCTCAACTTACAGGTGTTGGTCACTGCTTGGAAGAAAGAATCACTATGTTCCTTGCATCATTTTACCAAGAAGTCTACTCCTGCGTTAAGTTCTTGACAGAAGTACTTTCTGCATAAAAGCCCTATATTTGGAACAGTCGCGCTCAAAGTGCGAATTTCCGGCTGGACTGCTTACCAATGCATTGTAAGTGAGTAAGTTGGTCTAGGGGCGAAACTAGACTTGTCGCGTAGAATGGTGGCAACCGATTCGACGAGACGATCTTGGGGCTCAAATTTCAAACGGAAAGATGAAAAAGTACTGTCCATCTTGTTTTCGCGATGAAGTCCACGAAGACGTGAAACTCTCGGGATTAGTCTTTGTCACGACTGTCGTCTTGACGCTTGGCGTTGCGTATCTGTTTCGCCCGAAACGCTGCAACTGCTGCGGCAACGTCAGATACTATTAACATCCGTGCTGAACGTATGCTCGCACCTCGTTGGAAAACCCCAAGTCCTTCGGATTGATGAACGCCGAGTTTAGTTGCGCAATTCTATCTTTCTGCAGCCTCAAGGACAATTCCATCGTTCTTGCGGAAATGGCTGTTACTGCCGCAAATAGTAGCACTAGCTGCGACCAACTTTTGAGAACTGAATTACCGCCTAAACCTATGGATTCGACGCTGAGCGCGTTTTGGAAAGTCGGCGTTAGTCGAGCGTAGCTTGTCAGGTGGTTGACGTTTCCGATTCGCCAATGCGATGGATCAGAATATAGGCCGCTGTTCTAAGTATTCGCTGTTGGGAAATAACTGACGGAAGAAACGCTTCCTATGAAAGTTAGTAATCGATAATCTACGATGCATAGAATAGATAAAAGAAAACCTCGAGTCTTATGGGGATAACAGAATCTTGCAATAGTGAGCTGTGCGCGGCGGATAGGCGCCTCGACAAACGGCTAGTCTTTCATTGCCATCGGTGGGGTTTTGGCGAAAAGATGCAATGTTAGATATCGACTCACGTGTCGACAGATCAGTTTGGTAGACTTCTCGAATCGATGCTTCATCGAATAAAAGGCAGCAAAGTGGCTCCCCCTCTCCGATCGTGATTGCTTCAAGCCTTTAATTCCCTAGTAACTAGATGCTTAATCTTAATGCCCGTAGTGGCCTATCCACCCAACATCCGGAAACGCTTTTCGAAGCGATCGTCAAGTTCTCGCATGATGCCATCCTTGTAACAGGCGAGACACCTCCCACGGATGACCCGCATCCAAAGATCATATTCGTGAATCCTGCCTTCGAGAGGATGACTGGCTATTCCGCCGATGAAGTGATTGGCAAAACGCCTCGCATTCTGCAGGGCCCTAATACGGACCGGTCCGAATTGGACCGCATACGTCAAGCGCTTTTGGATTGGGAACCTGTCCGCGCGATGGTTGCGAATTACCGAAAGGATGGTGAGGAGTTCATTTGCGAACTGGATATCGTTCCTTTCTTGCAGAACGGAGCCGTCGTCAACTGGATTGCAATACAACGCGATGTAACGGCGCGCGTCAAGAGGCTCAAAGCAGAGAATGAGGCTATCAACACAAATCGTCTACAAATGCTGGCCGCAGGTGTTGCGCACGACTTTAACAACATGCTTCAAGTAATTTCCGGTTTCGCAGAAATCATAGAGAGCGATATCGATGTGAAACAGAACTCAACGTCGGTGAACTCGTTACGGAGCATGCACACTACCATCGAGAACGCCTCGGCACTTTGCTACCAGTTGTTGAGTTATGCTGGTCAGCAAAGCAAAGAATCAGTGCGGTTGTCATTATCAGATCAGCTCGATCAGATTTCAGGATTATTGAAAGCAGTCGTCGGGCCTGCAGTAGGTATTGAGATTCACTTGACCCAGGATTTGCCATTTCTCCTCCTTGATCCGATTGAGATTAATCAGATTATCTTGAACCTAGTTGCAAACGCTGCAGAGGCATGCGGGAGAAAGGGTACAATTTTCATCAGTGGGGGCTCAGCAGAAATCACATCCATTGCTGGTCAAGAGATCCAAGCAACGGAATTTGCTTTTGTGGAGGTCGCCGATCAAGGCCCAGGTATCCCGCCAGATATTGTGCAGAATATTTTTGAACCCTACTTTTCCACGAAAGCAAATGAGAGAGGTCTTGGGCTTGCTTCCTCACTCGGTTTGGCAAGATCTCTTGGGGGTGATATCACAGTCTATCGCAACAGTAAGGAAGGAACAGCTTTTCGCGTTGTGCTACCAATAGCTCCCCCTTCGGAAAGTTCCGCTGTAAAAGATTGCGGAAAGGAAAGTAAGTCCATCGCGCTAGTTGTAGACGACCATCACGAATTGCACTCCGTGTTTCGTGCCCATTTCGCAACGCGGGTCAGCGAAATCGTGATCGAAGAAAACGTCGCGAACGCAAAAAAATCCTTGGAGCAGCTTCCGGAAATTGCCTTCGCCATCGTGGATGTTGCGCTTCCGGACGGAACTGGCCTGGATTTATTAGAGAGCATTCGTGCTCGCGATAAGACTACTCCAGTCATACTGATATCCGGCAATTCTTCGAACAGTGTCGAAAAAATGGTGGCCTCAGACCCCAAGGTCTATTTCGTTCCAAAGCCATTTTCATTTCGTGCCTTGCATCATCTCATCGATAGTTTCGATTAGGTGCAGTGTCCCCCAGCCGCTCGCGCAAATGTGCTTTTTGTACTTTCGTTAGATGGCATTTCCATCCGCCCAGGGGGCAGCGGTGCCAACGGGCGCTAAGAAGTAAACGGCCCGCCGGGATAAGGTAAGAAATCTTGCGCACCAATCTTGAAAGGTGGTACTCGAACTATTACGTATCGTGTTGCGAACGACACCTCGCATCACAAGGGCCAGAAATATCCGGTCTACAAAAGGAATTGACGAAGACCAGTGTGTTCAAAATTGGAGAGATTCAGCTTCGAGGTCATGTAGATAGATGTCCGCGTTGCTCGGTTGAAGAGATGCCGAACGGTCTGCTTGTTGCGGAGGCAGATCCGTTGACTGGAGTAAAGAAGTATAAGCCTTCGCCAGACTCCGGTTTTTTGCAGAGTAGACGGTATGCCATGAAGTACTGGCGACGATTCGCTTCCGGTTATTATGGGAATTCGGAAAGATTGGCAGAAACAATTTGTTTGGAATTTCATGCGTAAGCTGCCGTAGAACACTATGGCGACACCAAGTAAAACAGAGCCCTTGTCTGCAAGATCTTTCAGGCATAACTCATTTAGGCTGTTGTTCTAAGTAAAAAAACCGAGAAGTTCTTGCGCGAGAACTCCTCGGTTTCTAGATGGAAAAGGACAAATGGAGTTGGGCTCCTGCCGTGAAGTTGACTTGTCCCAAGTCAACGTCTCGTGCCTACTAGTAACTCCCCCTGAATTCCTAGCTGGAAAGGAACGATCAACGCTTTGCAACCAAGAAGATTCGCCAAGGCAAACCTAGCTCGGACGCTCCGCCACGTAAGCTTTCATGCTGCGGTAAACCAATTCCACTCGTCGACTACTCGGAGCTGCTGGGCCATCTAATTCAGGATAAATATCCTCGCCGGGTTTTTCAGCGCTCGTGTCAATCAACAAGCTCCATCGCAATCCTCGAATCTGTTCCGGCAACGTAAATTTGAGCGATTCTGGAGTGCCGTTAAACAGCAGCAACAGATCTCGCCCTTCCCCTTCAGGATCGTCGGCAGCGGCCGGAGCTGGAAGCCAGCAGACAAGTCCACCACTTGGGTTGTCCCAGTTGAATCCTAGGCCAAGATGATTGAACCAGTTCACATCGGCAACACCGCGCGAGTCGAAGGGGCGTCCCGTCAGAAAACGAGTGCGACGCAAGGTAGGTTGGCTCTTCCGCACGCGAATCAAACCACGCACAAAATCATAAATTTCTTGGTGCTTCTTCACCAAGTTCCAATTGAACCAAGAGACTTCGTTGTCTTGGCAGTAGGCATTATTGTTGCCACCCTGCGTCCGACGGACTTCATCTCCCATCACAATCATGGGAACTCCCTGACTTAACAAGATAGTCGCCATCATGTTCTTGATTTGACGCTTGCGGATTCGCTCAATTGGCTTCCGTCGCGTCGGTCCTTCCACACCATAGTTGTCACTACAGTTGTGATTGTCTCCATCTCGGCCTTCTTCTCCGTTGGCCTCGTTATGCTTCTCTTTGTAGCTCACTAGGTCGTTCAAAGTGAAACCATCGTGGCTCGTTACGAAGTTGATACTGCAGTATGGTGCTCGACCTGCATGCTCGTACAAGTCCGATGACCCCGCCAAACGAGTTGCGGCCGCCCCTATCAAGCCATCGTCGCCACGCCAGTATCGACGAACGTCATCACGGAACCGGCCATTCCACTCAGCCCAGCGCAGGTCGCCAAATGATCCAACTTGATAGGCCCCCGCTGCGTCCCAAGCCTCGGCAATAATCTTCGTGTCGGCCAGCATCGGATCCTCGGCGATCATCTCGACCATCGGAGGATTGGGCATCAAATTCCCATACCGATCTCGCGAAAGAATACTTGCCAAGTCAAAACGGAATCCATCGACATGATAGTTGTGAACCCAGTGCCGTAAGCAATGGAAAATCAGTTCGCGGCAAATGGGATGATTGCCGTTGAAGGTGTTTCCACATCCCGAATAGTTGCTGTAGTGTGCACCGCCGCTATTCAAGATGTAATAAACTTGATTCTCTAAACCTTTGAAGCTGAGCACTGGGCCTTGCTCGTTGCCTTCACAGGTATGATTGAAGACCACGTCGAGGATTACTTCAATGCCTGCCTGGTGCAAGGCTTTGACCATCGTCTTGAATTCGTTGACTTGCGCGCCCGGCTTATTGCTTGAAGCATAGCCTCGGTGTGGCGCAAAGAACGCCATCGGGTCGTAGCCCCAGTAATTCGGACGCTCATGCGGATTCCCATGAATGTCCAAGATTGGGAACTCGTGCACTGGCATGAGCTCGACTGCGGTGATCCCGAGCTCTTGTAGGTAAGGAATCTTATCGATCAATCCCAGGTACGTGCCAGCGTTCTTGGCCTTCACCTTGGCCGTTTTGCTCTTGGTAAATCCACGCACGTGCGTTTCGTAGATGATTGTCTCCGAAAGCGGCCTGCGTATATGTCGGTCGCCAGCCCAGTCAAAGCTGTCATCCACTACAACGCATTTCGGCGGACGGATCACGCCATCATTGCTTTTCTGAAAGCAACCGGCCAATGCTTTGGCGTACGGGTCAATCAGACGTGCGTTGCCATCGAACCATTGTCCGGATTCGGGGTCAAAAGGCCCATTGGCTTGAAAGTGGTAGAGCTGGCCTTCTTTTATACCAGGTACAAAGACGCTCCAAATATCACCCCAGCGGTCCGAATCGCGATCGAACTCTATGACTTCAGCCGGCTCAAGATCATTGACTTTATCGTAAAGCAACAAACGCATGGCGGTTGCACTACGACTAAAAACAACGAACTGAACACCTTGCTCACCAACGATGGCGCCATAGGGCAGTTTGTAGGCAAATTGTAACTCAGGATGCGGGTGTCGCATGAGCATGCTAAACGGAATCCTCAAGACTCAGAGTAATAGTCACTACGTTTCCCAAGACCATTTCTCAGGACTGAAGTCTACCACTCGACGGATTCGTGGAGCGGAACAAAGTCCGTTGAAGAGTCATTTCCTGATGACGAGGTGCGCTATGCTCAGAGCAAAGAAGGGCTTCCGATCGAATTTACTTTTCGGGTGTGGAAAGAAGTACCGTTTGACTGCGTTAAACACTACGTAAACGAAGTGCTTCGCGTCCAATTCACCCTGTCATTCTACGTTATAGATAAAGTCGGTAGTACCCGTGCGAAACGATGAGCCTTGGAGAGTAAAAGTAATCCGGTTTTACGATTCCGTCGGACAGCAGGAAAGAAACCCTTGCTTTCGAAGGCGTCTTGAAGAAAGTACGTGAATACAAATGCAAACTCATAGGAAGCAACAACGCCCATTGCCTGGTTTTTCTTGCAGGGGAACTCCCGAAAACGCAGACGTGCAGCCCCATGGCCAAGTACCGACAGAACGTGCGTCAATCACGCCACCAGAGCAGCAATTCTTTCGGCCAATACTTCTCCGGCAAAACCATCGCTACGTGGGGCGGCTGGGGATTTACAATAATCGGCATCAGGGGTCGGCATATTCGTCGCTCCGGCAAATAGCGGCGAACGAAAAGCGTCGAGGAAATCATACTGGTCAAGTTCGGACTAAACTCGTCGGGGACCTTCAGGCCATAAACCCGCGTAGACTCTGAATCAATGCTTTCGACTATCTCCGATCCTTGATTGTTGCCAGCTTCACTTCTAAGTTCACTTAGTCTCTTCGCTATTCCATACAGTTCTGAAGGATGCTCCTGGCATTGCTCGCACAGAGAAAACAAGATCTGTCCCGGCCTATCTCGCGATCCCGACTTGTACATTTTGTTATGCGTCTGAAGCACGTGCCCCCATACGACCTGCCCGTGTTCCCATAATGATTCACGATGGTCGAATAGAGTATTGAGTAGATCGCTTGGATTTCGCCGAAGCCAAATCGGCTTCGCAAACTTCAGATAATTCAGCTTTTGCAATGCTGAGAATCTTCGCGGCACTGGACCGAGATTCAATGAACAGTCGATGATTGGATATGTTTGGGTCGTCATGCTGGAAGCTTAGCATCCAGAAACGGAA
>JBCCEO010000235.1:0-10274 GCA_039030255.1 Planctomycetota bacterium
AAAGCTCACGCTGTCCCAAGCTGACAACCAATTCTTCAAGGCAACCATCAGTAGTGAAGATATGGCGCCGGAGCGTCCGTCTCACGAGATAATTGAAAACGCTTGGAAACGACTCAATAGCTTTATCAATACAGATGTCCTAAACGGTCATGGAGTTGCAGGACAAGCAACCCGCCTCCAGCAATTGGTCAATGGGGTTCTGGCCATTGATTGCACTGCAATATTCATGTGCTCAGATACGCGGCGTGAGGCCTATCAGATATTCCAGGTACTGAACGACAGGGGTGTGCATTTAACGGACGGTGATCTGCTTCGCTCCAGCACGATGGAGCTGCTGGACGATCCGAAGCTTCAAACTATTCAAAATGAGTTAGCGGATTACTGGGATCGGGTGCTAGCGTACACGCCGAACGACATTGATGACTACTTAAGGTGGTATTTCTCATCCTACGAAGGCAAAAGGCCAAAGTCGTCAAATTTGTCGGATCAATTCATGCAGAGACGCTTTGCGCACAAGAAAGCGTCCATTGTCAGCAAGGCCGAAGCAAAGAGAGTACTTGCGGAGGTCAAACAGATGGATGCCGATTTTTCTACCTTACGGGCGATCGGTGACGGAGAATGGCCGTACAGCAGCCCAAGCAAGGTTGTGGAATGGGATCGCAAACGACTGAAACTACTCGTTGAAGCGCTGAGACATACCAACGCGATGCCGCTGCTGCTGTCATTGTGTCAATTGACAGAGAAGAAGTTCGCAGAGGCAGTTGCCTTGTTGGAACGATTTGTATTCAGGTACAAAACCGTCGGCGGCGCTCATGCGAGCCCAATGACCAGTTTATATATCAATCATGCCAAGCAAATTAGAGACGCATCGAAATACACGCTGACCTCGCTCAAAAGCGATTTGAGAGCTCTTGCAAACAAGTCGGTTCCGGATTCTATATTCGAGGCGAAGATGCGGGAGCTCGCCTACTCGCCACGAGGTAATTGGCATATCCGATACCTGTTAATCGTCCTTGAGGACTATCACCAGTGGTACGACAAAGGTGCGCACGGTGCACCGAAGTGCCTTGACAAGATGAGGGTGTTTGATTTTTCAAACACTACGCTTGAACATATCTACCCCGATTCTGCTACGCAAGGTAGCAAAGTAGCCGGTCTGGAAAGACTAAAGCATACGGTTGGAAATCTGACACTTCTGGGGCCAGGAGACAACAACAAATTGGCCAATAAGCCTTTTGCAGCAAAACGGAAACTATTCTCAAAGTCGGGCTTGAAGTTGAACCGTGATATCGCGAAGAAGACAACGTGGACAGCAACACACGTAAAACAGCGATCAACTGATATCGTAAAAATGGCGCTTAAGATTTTCGAGATTTGATGGCCGCGCAATCTTTCCCTAGTACACTTAATCCGCACCGTCTGATATTGCATTGCCAGATACCGATCGAGATGTAAGCTTTTCCACATTAGGCCACTCTTGCACAGAGTTTCTGGGTGTCTTGTTGGCGCTAAGGTTTTCGAATGATGTTATGCATAAGGTTAGTCGTTCGGCGATCATCGATTTCGAACTGCAACCGTAGAGTGACGAGAAAAGCATAGATCTGCGTTTGGTTCGCGCGCCGACGAGTTTCTCTGCAAAGAATGTCGGGAGACCGTGTGGCATGCGCTGTGTCAATTTTGTGCCAATGGATGTTTGAATCAGCGGCAATTGGACGACGTTTACTGGAGCAGATGGCACGATTGGGTTTACAAGCTGTTGATTTTGCTGCGAGATACTTTGCGTAGACGCGACTGGAAATCCGTTCTCATGAAGGTCCATTTCGTCGTTTCTACTTGGTCCGCAAGCGCCACGTCAACTGGGTAAATGGCAATAAATACTCACTCGTCGCTCTTTCCGTAGATAGACGGGTAGATCAAGAAGCTGGACATGTCTTTCTTCGACCGGCTACGATTAGCTGATGTCATCTGGTCGCGTTGTCGGGACCGAGCATGAGCCTTCCTTGTGGTTAGGTCGAAGTGATCTGAGACGGAAGAGTGCTGAGATAGGAGGCAATAATGAAATTGTTTTGGCAAGTCGTTGCGGCTGGGATCATATCCATATTTGCAGGCAGCGTTGGCGCTGTATCGATTGTTGGCGAAGTAAATACTCAGAAAACGGACAGCTCCTGCCAATCGTACGCATTCGCGGTGATGCTCGCATTGATCGACGAATCGTACGGCGGAACGGCACGAGCACTACAGAGTACAGAGAATACGATTCGAGCGCTTGTGATGAAGCATGGAGGAACATCTGGAAATCACGATGCTTGGGACAAGGCGATTGACGAGTTCACGAATAGCAAATATCAATTGAAGCGAGAGTATCCGAAAGATTACGTTTCGTGGGTGGCCAGAGTCCGTGAGCTGACCACGCCGTCAATTGCGGACGTGATGAACTTAACTTTTGAAAAGGCAATAGCAACGTCCGTGACTTACGTCGACGGCTCGAAGTATGCAAAGGGCCACGTTATCACCGTGATAGGCATTGGCCCCGAGGTTGCGAATACTTCTATTCTATATTTGAACGGAGGTATCAAGCCTGAGGGGGATTCGGAATTCTCTGATCATATCTGTCGAAACGATAGTTTGGGTTCCGACAAATACATTGTCGGTATTCGCAACTCGAGTAATTACGAGCTGAAAGGAAACGGCATCTACTGGATCGAGTAGCTAATAGCTGACAAGGAACGGCGAAACTGTGCGTACCATCGACCTTGAAATTTCCCTATGTTATTTCGGCGATTTCTTCGATTACCGCCTCAAGATCTTCCATAGCGGCTTCAGTTTCTTCGATTCTGTTGTCCATGGACGACACACTAAGGAACAGCATCGCGCACAAGACCATATTTGTAATCGTCAGTACTACAATCAAAACCCCGGCCTTCTTACTCACAATTTTCTCCTTCTTTTTCAGATCATACTTACTGTTTCGTCTATAGCGAATTTTGTATCTTCTACAGCACTTTGAACATCACCTAGTGTGCCCTTGGCTTCAGGCATGTCGTCATTTAGACCCTCCCACAGGCCAGCCAACGATTTCCACGCTTCGTCTATGTTCGAAACAGCCGACTCGCCACGATCAAATAGCGAACCAGCCCCATCTTCGAGCTGCCCACATATTTCCTCGCCAGATTCTAGTGTCTCGGATACTGTATTCTTCAGTTCATCTATTTGCTCAGTCAATGTTTCCGCCAGATCGTTGAGAATATTGTCCGGCACATCAGAGATTCTCTTAACGGTACTCATGCCGGCTGCCTTTAATGTATTGAGCCGCGTCCTAGCATTCGCACCGATCGCGGTTACCTTCGGGCTTACGTGTTGATCGATCTGTTTTTTTAGCTCGCTACCAGACGGGATGCGCGGTACCTCGCTTGGAATACTCGCCAGTTGCCCTTTGAGCTCTACAAGCTGCCTGCCCGTTAGCGGCATGCTAAGCATTGCTGCCGTGCCGCCGTCTATTGCGGAATCCAATTGTTTCTCAATGCTGGTCTGCTTCATGTCGCGCAGTAGATCCGACGATGCAGCGGCTAGGTTTTCCTTTGCGATGCTTACTGTATTCCAAAGTTTGTCTACCTCACCGTCTAGGTACGAAACTGCCGTCTCGAGCAAGCCAACTTCTTCCAAGAAGGAATCTAATTCGCTGCGAACCTGTTCCTCCAACGACTCCTTCGCCAGAGCGAAAGAATTTAGTATCGCGATAATTTCGCTTTTGATCTCGTCGGTTTCTACAGTGGCATTCATCAAACAGCGCTCATAATTTCAACGTTTTGGAGCAGCGGCTCCAGAATCGGGTCTAGAGCTTCGGTTACCTCATTGATCTCACCATTCTGGTCCTCACTGCCGGCAACAAGACTCATCAACGCATCAACGAGTTCTTCCACCGCCTCATCAAGCATTTCTCGTATATCGACAACAAGAGGTGCCACAACGTCGCTTATAGCGTTCTCGACCACAGATATAGCCTCGTCCTTCGCCGATTCACAGATCTCCTCGGTGCTCTCCGTGATTTCCTGCAATACCTGTTCATTCGCCGCTTCCACGCCTGACTCGACAATTGTCTTGATGTCCGAAAGGTTCTTCGCACAATCCGAAAGCGTCGATGCAACGACTTCCACAACATTCTCGCTAATATCTTCTTTCGAGGCTTTCAGGGCGCCTACGTAAACACTAGATACTGATGCGAAAGATTTCATGCCGTTTTCCAGTCCGATCACCAAGAGCGCCAACTTATCTCTTGCACCGTTGATCAGCGGGCCCAGATCGTTTTGTAGCTGTTGGATCTTGTTCGCCACCTGTTCTGCCTGTAGCGCAATCTCTGCGATCTTCCCATCCAGATTGCTCAACACCCAATTCTTTGCTTCGACTCTGTCTGTACTGATCTTTGTCGCGAGCTCAACAAGACCTCTCTCGATCTTTGGAGCATCTGCTTTTAGTGAGTCTATTAGTCTCCGGGCCTCATGTATTCGATTGGCGGACCCTTTCGCCATTTCGACTACGCCTTCAATAATCGCTTCTCGCGAAGTACCAGTAAGGCTTGCCACAAACCGTTCGGCTTCAAGCACCTTGTTCTCAAGATCGGTAAACTCGGCTATCTCGCTCACGATGCCATCTCCAGGATCTCACGCACTGTGCTCGCGGTTTGCTTCCATGCTCCCAGTTGCGGGGTTATCGATGTTAGCGATTGGGACATGGCCTGTGTTACACCCATGTCTTCTAGAATAGATGTCAGCTGCTCCCTAATCGCCTCGTCGATTGCTTCCATAACTCGCTCGTCAGCAGACTCAACGATTTCTAAAGCTTCCTGAATTTCATCGACCACTAGATCAACCGATGACTCGAGACCATCTTGAATGTCTTCTACGGTGGAGGCCAGTACTTCCTCGACCTGACTAATTGCCTCCTCGCCGTTTGCTTCAAGTTCATCGCCAACTGAGGCCAACCATTCCGGTAATCCAGACACCCGCTTGTTGAACGCATCTGCACGGGCAGTGATCCCATTCATACTTCTGGCCAAGTATTCAGTGAGTTCTAGATTAGCCGCTTGCGCCTTGAGGATGGGCGATTGTTCTCTTAGTTGCGCGATTTTCTTTAACGATTCCTCTATCGTCTCAATTGCTGCGTTTAGGTTCTTGCTCGATTCCGTTCGTTCAATGGCGATTGTCGGCACATTCTTTGCCACATGCTCTCCGATCTCCGCCATATCTGTCTTGATACCTTCCACTTCGCTACATGCCTTCAGAACACTTTCACTCAGCGAATCCGGCAGCTCGCCAATCGACTGCTCGAATTCATCGTAGGCATTTCTCAATGCTTCCAGCGCACTTTCGGTGATCGCGGTCATGGCGCCGGGATGCTCTTCACAAGATCTACTGCCATTAGCACTTGCTCGACGAGCTCAGTAATGTCGGCAATCTGGTCGATACCAGTGGTTTCGAGCTCTTCGATCAACTGTTCGACTTCCTCGAAAAACTCAAGAAGTTCTCCGAATGGCTCTTCCATGTAGGAGTCTTTAAGCGACTCGATTTCTTCTATCACGTTCTCTATGGGTTCTGTTGCGAGCGACTCGACATGTTTAGAGAATTTCGTGAAAGTCTTACTGACCTTATTGACGATTGAATTCACTCTCTTCTCGTCAAGCGTGGGCGAGTTTATTTTCTTGTTCAGGTCATCGAGCTTGATGTCGATTTCACCAACAGGCGATTCCAACGTTACGCCGATCTGATCCAACAAACCCTTCTTATTCTGAAAAAGACTATTCAGCTCTTTGATGGATCGGGATATCGGTATGTCTTGTTTCTCCGTAAATCCCTTACCTATCTCCGCGACCACTTCAGACATTGATCGCGGAATGTCATTAGGTTTTCCAGCGAATTCGTCAGCGATTTTTACCCTAAGACTGCGAACTATGCTCGCGCGGTCCTCCACGCTCTTCGCGATTTCCCTAATCCGCTCCTTCGCCTCCTGCAATTCCGTAACCAGGTTGTCGGGGGCATCGAGCTGTTCCGGCAACGTTCGCGCAGACTCCAAAAGTCTTGTCCAGTCAGGAGTGTCTGATTGATTTGTTACCAAAGCATTTTCCCCTCGCCAATCTGCCAAAGTCGACACACGGCTGGCTCCGCGCCGCTATACTCTACGCATTGCAATGAGTCGATGAATATATTTCTTATGTTCCACTCGTGGAGCGAGCTTAGGAGAGCCGGTGATAATGAGGATCCTTTTTCCAGTAGATCGAAGTCGGCGGGCGTTCGCCCCCGAAATTGAGAAAGGGTGTCCGCTACACTGTCACCGTCCTGCACGATTGCCCGACCGGTGTTCCTCCAGGTCCATATTCCGCTCAGTCGACTAGGGTCACGGTCGGGGAAGCTCAGCGCCATGAAACGCGCCTTATCGGACCGGAACAGGTCGGATACATGGCATCGACGAATCGCATATAGAGCTCGATCGTCCCATGCACGATCACCAACGTGCATACTTGATCCCGTACACTTTCGCATACCCAAGGCCCTTCCTGCCGCGTTGCAGAAGATGTTCGGTACGTAAGTGTTTTCGGCAATTGAGACTATTCGCAGTCGATCCACCGAGTCAACACCATGGTTCATTCGGGCTTTCTCTAACAGCGCCGACAGATGGGTTGCGACTGCCTTACATCGATAGCGCCATTCTCCCAGCTTGTAAACGGGTTTCAATCTGTTGTGATCCGGTACCAATTCGCTTGGTCTGACAGTTATGTACTCGAATCCCGTGCTACCGTCGGCCGGTGATGTCTCAAGCGAACATGGTTCCGCAACAATGATGCGCCGCCGATTGCCCCCAACAACGTATCCGTCAGGGTAGGGGAGAGGGTCCTCCACCTGACGAAAGCGAATTCTTAGAAAAGTCTCGCCATTTTCAAAGTAGGCCCACTCGCCGTTGTGCATAACCGTCGCTCGCTCCGAGTTACCTCGAGGAATGAACCCTAAACCGATCCTTTGCCGTCCAACTACTAGTAGAGCGTCCCAGGCCATAGCAGCTACTGAAAAACTCCACACCGAATCGCAATCTTTTTGACCTCAATTACCTGGCCATCCCAATCCTTTTTGAGTTTCTCGCAGGCCTTCTTCGCATCATCGAGGTTTTTCTTGATAGCCCCCAGCGCCTTAATGTCGTCTTGGAGCGTTGAGACATCAGCACTATCGTTGACGGCCGTTTGCTTGAGTGTTCGAGCCAGTTCGACCGGGCTTTTCTTCCAAGCAGCCAGGGCGAAGGAAAGATGCTTCGTGTAGTGCCCATAAGCAGAGGACACAGCCTTTTTTAGTTCCTTCTCGTAGCATTTCTTCGCGCTGTCACGCGCCTTTTTGAAGGACCTATAGTATTCGTTCGTTGAAGCACTCAATCCCAAGAACAGGAAAACGCAAATCGCAATCACCGATGCGGTCATTGAGAATATTACGCCGACCTCACCCAAGAAAAATTTCTTGATGTCGTCAAGCGGATCTCCGGACCCCCTAAAGAAAACAATTATTGGAGTCGAAACGGCAACCATGCTCGTAAGAGCGAGCGGTATTCCCTTTAGTTTTGATACCGTCTTCATGAGCACATCCCAGAGTTTTTGCAATGGGTTGAGCGGCCCCTTCTCGATTCGAATGTCCGCCAGCGCAGCGCGAAGATCATCTGTTGATCGTTCAATGATCGCGTCAAAGTCTCTCGCATCATCGGATAGAGGCTCCCCGCTCAGTTTGACGCCGCCCGTAAGGACGGCATCCACACTTTTCTTGACGGACCCCCAGTTGGCACCAATTTCACTTAGTCGAGAGTCAAGGTCCGTTCTATAGAGCGAATTGATCGTTTTTTGCGTGCCATCTGATAAGCAGAAACCGCCGCCAACCGTAATTAGCTCTAGCTCAGTGGCAGTAGGGGCCCTGGTTTCCTCATGCCAGAAGCGCACTAGCTTCTCCCGCCATACAACATGGCCCATGCCTTTCTTTTTCTTTGGCAGCAAAGTCGAAATCGGCTGTTGCATTCCATCCACGAACGCCTGATCTAGGTTGTTCTGCGATCGTTCCTTTGCAGCGCGCTTGATTTCATCGGCAATTTCTTTTGCCGCAGTCTTTCGCTCTTCGGCCCGTTCCTTCTCTACGATTTTGACCGCAGCTAACGCGGTCTTTTTTGCTTCAATATATTTGCCACAGCTGTCTCGACTTTCTTCCAGCGATTTCATGAAGAAGTCCAACGTTGTGGAAATGCAAGTCGATTGTCTAACTGCTTTGTAGAGGCAGCTGTACATCACGTACTTAAATCGAGATCTGCGCCAGGCCCGCTTCATCAATTGCACTTTCTTCAGCTGTCGATAACCGCTCTCATCTACCGTCCAAAGTGAAACAGACTTTTTTCCCGCCTCACCGTCGCTTTCGTCACTGTTCTCATCATCACTTTCCCCAATGAAGGGAATTATGGTCGGCCAGTCCGAACTGATAGCCTCCATAGCGTTCTCTTGCCAACCTCCAGTTGTCGGTGTATTTGGATACCGTATCTCAAAAATCGGGCTGTGCGGTGTGTCTTCGTCTGTTGCTAGACTTATAGGAAAGTAGGGCGTTTCTGGATCGCCTGCAGCTCGCTTCTCCTCGGTCGCGACATCGTTCCAAATAAGGCGGAGTAGGCTTGCCTCCGCCGTGCTGGCTTGCTCCTCAAGTACCGCCTCATCCTCTTTGCTAATCTTCGAGCGTGCATTCTCTAAGATTGCTGCCACACCCATACCGTCCCCGATCCCGTTCGCCGTCTTAGCTAAGGTGTCAAACTTCCCGGTTATCTCGGCGATATCCGGAAGAGCCTCTACTGCCAATTCTTGCTCGCTGGTTAGTGTCAACAATTCAGCTCTAATTTTGATACTTGAGACTTTCGCTCGGTCCTCACTGGCGCTATCGCTTTCCGACGAGGCCGCGTCGGGCGTTGCGCCGGAATCGTCACCAGTCGGTGCGGTCGTCGCATCATCCTTCAGCCCTCCGTCTTTCAGAAATCTTGCCCGAATCTCCGCGAGCGATTCACCAATAGTGGATGACTTACTGGCGAGCTTTCTTAGAGCTATACGAGCGTCGCTCACAATCTGGCTCTGCTTTGGGGTTACCTCAAAAACAGTCACTTCGTCCGTCATCTAGTTCTTCCCTACCTTAAAAAGCATCCGAATTTCCACCCTGCGATTCCGAGCAAGTTCATCACGGATCTCCTTTTCGTTATCCCGCTGTAGTCTTCTCGCTGGTAGTCCAGCTCCTCCTTCACCAACGATCGACGGGCGAACAAATGTTCGGTCATCGTATGGAACATCCTCGATTTCGTGTTCCTCGCGAAAACACGCGCGGTCGTGCCGAAGTGATCCAACATCTCTTGCAGGAGTAGAATCGCCAATTGGCCCAATCGCCATTAGGGGTCTGTGACACCCAATCGAGGCAACCACGATATCGAATCCGAACGACAATTCATCGAATTGACTGGCTAGGTACCTTGCTCGCGTCATTCCCAATTTGACGTTGTAGTCGTACGGAAGTACCTCTGGTTGCTCTCCTCTATTTACCAATCGGCGAACAATGTGGTCGGCATGTCCCTCGACCACCAACAAGTCGAAGAACGTGTTGGCTAATCCTGGGTGTCCGGGAAATTGTTCTTCCTTCAATTCTTCGAATTTTTGCTCGACAACGGCTGCGGAAATTACCTTAACGACATGATCTAGAAATAGGGCCTCTTTCGACCCTTTCGCGGGTTTCGTCTTGTTGAACGGAAAAGTATCGGGCAGTCGAAGCACTCTTGCACTGAAGTCAAGTTCAACTCGCAGGTGCGTATTACATGCCGTATCGAATTGGGCGGTGTACTCAGCCGGCCCAGCAGAAGCACAAACTGTGTAGGCCTCAGAGTCCCTGCGAGTTGCATCATCTTGCTCGTCGTATGGTGCGGCAGCTATCGCCTCGAGTCGTTCCGTGGCGGAACCCAAGATACTAGAGTCACAAAGTTCTTTCTGAGGCGCATCCGGTTCCAAGCATTGCCCCACTCGCAATAAAAACTCTTGGGCAGGGTCGGGCGTTCCAAACGAAACTGTCGTTATCATTGCGAGTAAGACGAGGAAGATGAGACTCGCCAGATCGGCCGACATCAATGCAGTGAGGTTTCGCGGACCTTCCATACCCGAGCCTATTGGGCCTCGTTAGAACGCATCGCGTCGAGCTTCTCTTTCAGCTCCGTTGTTTCTGTTAACAGCAACTCAAAATTCT
>JBCCEO010000236.1:0-10265 GCA_039030255.1 Planctomycetota bacterium
AGCAGCTCTGTTTTCGGCGTCCGGGCCATGGCAGTGGAAGCACTTATCCGACAAGATCGGTCGAACATCTCGTTCAAAGCGAATCGGCTCACTGCCAAACGCTAGAGAGACCAAACTCACCGTCAAAAAGGCGAGCAAAGAATGGAACGACGGAACGATCTTCGGAAATCGCATGTTTCGCATGGAGTAAATGCAAGCAGGGAGGGGAATTGTTGAGCACTTGCCGCAAGTATTGCCTTGCGTCGCAGGACGGTATGGCGGCAGCCGGGAAGTTCAGCTGCTGAAAAACAGTTGGGGACAACTGCCTTAGTGTTGGACGGGCCCAAAACTACGCTTATCTATACCTCTAGTATAGTCGCTATTTCAATTTTCGGTCCACCAAGCACTAGGGCGATGAAGCTGCCGGTTTCCAAAAAAATGCTGGCATTTCCGGCTGGCGAGGCTGATTGCCCTTGGCCCAATTTCGCTGGCTTTTCTATAAGCAGAATTGGAATTCCAGGATTTAGCCCCGTTTTTTCGCGCGTTAAGTCCCCAAGAATCGCAATATACTCCGGTCATGCTACGACCTCGCCGCAAGCTCAATTTGCCGACGGGGCGACGGCAATTTGCCAGCATGCTATGTCGCGATTCCGTTGCCCGAGCACCATGACGGTGCGCCTAAACACGTGACTTGAAAGTCGAAGGTGCTGGAGAGGATCGCCAGTTTTCGATCAAACCGAATCGAGCGTTGGTTCGCACCCTATTTTAAACGGGTGCAATCTAGCGTTCGTATTGTGCTGCGCACTTCAAGCGAAAAAATTGTCTCGCGATCCGGCAAGTGCTCGGCCTACAAATCTTCGCTTGGCTTATTGCTTTTCCTTCTTCGGCTAATCCGCGGACAAATCTTCGGCAATCTGAAAAAAAATAATTCCCGTGCTCTTGCGACGATTCTCGCTTGCTTGCCCGTTTGTTTCTCAATGCATTGCAACGGTGCAGTTGCTGCCGAAATTGATATGCCGCAGATCGATCCGGCATATAAGATTCACGTCGAGGCGGATACTTATGCTAGTGCTCAGCGGGGAGGCTACGACGTGCTGGCCTTCGAAGGTAACTGCGTACTTCGACAAGGGCAATTGACGGCCAAAGCCAATGAAATCGTTTTGTGGATTGAACGGAATACGATGCTCAATACGCAGCATGCGGGCAAAGTAATCTGTTACATCAATGGCGAAGCCAGCTTGGATTGGGGCAACGGCCGCACCTTGAAAGACTGGCGTTACACAGGTCGACTTTTCAGCGTTCATCCCGTAGCCATTGATCGTGGCCGCAAAGTGATACGCTACGACATCCCAAACTTGGATTGGGAACGCGAGCCTGGCAAATTCTCCTTGGCGCAATTTGCAAACGGACAAACCAACCCCAGTTCAACCGTCTTTGAAGCTCCTCCTCTGCTCGATTCTAAGCTGCCAAATGCGCCGAACACCTCGACCTCGGCTATCCCACCGATGACCGGAGGCGTCGATTGGGATCCCAATGCCAAGGCTGGTAGTACATCACAGGGAATGCTTCCCCAAGGCGGTTTGGCCATCCCGCAAAACGGCAGTCGGCCTTATCCAGCCAGCGGATTACCCGAGAGCGTCGCAGCCGAAGAACTGGCGCCTAGCCTTCCCCCGGCACAGCAAACCGTCTTGCAAGCGCCTAAGCCAGATTCCTTCCAAGTCAAAAGTGTGCAGTTTCTGCCTCGCGATCGCACTCCACTCAACATCACTTTCAACAATTTCGATGAAGCTCGTGGTGAATCCGTGTTTCAAATTCGCGGTGGTTTCAAACTAGCCGTGCAAGGCGTTCAAGTCGCCCAGCAAGATGGTTCCATGAAGGACTATGGCTCCGTTTCCCTGGAAGCCGACAACGCGGTAGTGTGGGTGCGCAGCGATGGCCCAATCAACCCTCTTGAGCTTGGATCTTCTTCTGCAGAACGGCCGATTGAACTCTACTTGGACGGCAACATCGTCTTCTACCAGGGCAATCGAGTCATCTACGCGAACCGCATGTACTACAACGTGTCCAGCGAGTACGGCATGGTGTTGAACGCCGAGGTGTTGACGCCAGTGCCGCAGTACCAAGGATTGTTGCGACTCAAAGCAGATGTGCTCCAGCAACGCGATTCGCGAAGTTTTAAAGCGTTTGGTGCCGCCATGACCAGCAGTCGTTTAGGAGTTCCACGCTACTGGGTGCAGGCGCGTGAAGTCGATTTCCAGGACAATCGCGACGAAAATGAATTGAGCGTATTTTCCAATTTTGGAGAAGATAGACCTACTGCAATGCGGGCAACCGCGCGTGGCAATCATGCTTATGTGGCCGGCATCCCCGTCTTCTACTGGCCCACGCTGAACACAGACTTGCAAGAGTCTAGCTTTTATCTACGTAGTCTCAGGCTAAAGAACGATACCATTTTTGGCTTCCAAGCGTACGCCGACTGGGATCTCTACCAGCTGCTAGGAATCGACGGGCCCGAAGGAACCAACTGGCAACTCTCAACCGACTACCTTTCAGATCGCGGCATCGCCTTCGGGACTAAGTTTGACTACAACCGCCCAACCATCCTGTTCGGCGCTCCAGGCCATGGCTTCTCCGATTCATGGTTTATCAAAGACAATGGCTTTGATACGATTGGAATCGATCGGGCCAAGTTGACTCCAGAGGAAGAGATTCGTGGACGCGCGTTTTCGCGACATCGTATCTTCCTAACACCCAACTGGGAACTAATCGGCGAAACCGGTTGGATCAGCGACCGCAACTTCTTGGAACAATATTTCGAAAATGAATGGGAGCAAGAAAAGGACTTCAACACCGAATTGCGTCTTCGCCGTTACAACGGAAATCGCATGTTTGAAGCCTTCGGTAGCCCCAGAATCAATGACTTCTTTGCGAAAACTGAATGGCTGCCACGTTTGAATCACTTCCTGCTCGGCCAGGATCTTTTCGGGCAGCGCGTGACATGGAGTTCCAATACATCGGTCGGTTATGGCCACCAACGCGTGGCAACGACGCCGATCGACGCACAAGATGCAGCCAAATTCTCGGTGCTGCCTTGGGAGACCGATAGTGAGGGCGTGCGAGCTGTAACAAGACAGGAGCTCAGTCTGCCGTTCAGTCTTGGAGCATTCAAGCTCGTGCCGTTTCTCTCCGGTGAAGCAGGATTCTGGAACGAAGACGCGATGCAAAACGATGTCGTTCGACTGACTGGCCAAGCCGGAGTTCGCGGCGCACTACCAATGTGGAATGTCAATCCAAATGTCGAGAACAGGCTACTAGATTTGCGTGGATTGGCGCATAAAGCAACGTTGGAAACCGAGTTCTTTTACGCAGACTCAAGCGAAGATTATGATCGCTTTCCACTGTACGATCCCCTCGACGACGACGCTCAAGAGCATTTTCGACGGCGCTTCCTTTTTAACACTTTCGGCGGCACTCTACCGCCACAATTCGACGAAAGACGTTACGCTCTGCGGTCGGGAATGCAAAGATGGGTAACGGCTAGTAGCAGTGAAATTGTGGACGACATGTCACAATTGCGTGTTTCCCTCAAGAACCGCTGGCAGACAAAGCGTGGCGTTCCTGGACGCGAACGCATTGTCGATCTGATGTCCTTAGACACGAGCTTTGTTTTCTTCCCCAAGGCGGATCGCGATAACTTTGGTGAAGAAATCGGAGCCGCAACTTACGACTTTAGATACCACATTGGCGATCGCGTAACGCTGCTGTCTGACGGCTACTTCGACGTCTTCTCCCAAGGACTCAAAGTCTTATCAGCAGGTGCTCAAATGAGCCGGCCAGGACGCGGTGACGTATACATTGGCATGTTATCCATCGAAGGCCCCATAAGTGCCAACATTCTTAACGGCTACTTGAATTACCGTATGAACGATAAGTGGATCGCCACCGGCGGGGCGGCGTTCGATTTTGGTGATACAGGCAGCATCGGTCAAAGCCTCGCACTGACACGTATTGGTGAATCCGCTTTGATCCGTGTGGGCATCAATGTTGATCACGGCCGAGACAACGTTTCCTTCAACTTCAATATCGAACCACGCTTCCTACAATCTGGCCGCCTCGGTGCACTCGGAGGCGAATTGGTTCCCCCAGCAGGATTGTTCGGAGTCGAGTAGGAGAGGGGATAGGGGATAGGTTTCAGGGGATAGTTTCAGGGGATAGGCCACGTCACCCTCCCAACATACAAGGGTCGAGCGATAGCTTGGGGAGGTTCTTCCTTCTTCCGCAATTCAGTCTTCCAGTGAAACGTTACGCTTAAGCCGCCGAGCCTGCCGCAGCGGATTGCCCCCAAGGCCTCACGGCCAGAGGCTCCGTTGCAAAACTTCAAATCAGGTGAATTACTGTTGCAAAAACACTGAAACTGCGGCAATGGTAGCCATTTGACGCGTTAGAATTTGATGAGTTAGACAGGCTTGTATCGTGCTTGCGGTTAATAAAACAAAAATCATGAGGATCCAACCCCGATGCGACTAGATGGCACCGAGCAAAGTAGCAATGTTCAAGATCGGCGAAGCATGAAAGCGCCTGCTGCCGCAGGCGGAGGCATCGTTGCAATTATCATTGCAGTCGTATTCGCATATATTCAGACTGGTGATGGTGGCCAAGCCATCAAGGCCGGTGTTCAGGCAATGCAACAACAAAGGGCTGTTGCTGCATCCGTGGGCGAAAGCAATGCTCCAGTCAATCCAGAGGAAGATCAGCAAGCGATCTTCGCAAGCAAAGTCCTAACAACCACCGAGCAAATCTGGGGCGAACACTTTCCTGAGCTATGGGAAGCATATCCACACATCGAGGGTAAAGCCTACCAAAAGCCACAGTTGATTCTGTTTCGAGATGGAGTCCGATCGGCCTGCGGTCACGCCACTTCCGCCGTCGGGCCATTCTACTGCCCAGGCGATAGCCACGTTTACCTCGACTTGTCGTTCTTCGATGAGCTGAAGAATCGTTTTGGTGCTCCTGGCGATTTCGCTTGTGGCTATGTGATCGCCCATGAAGTCGGCCACCATATCCAGAACTTGCTTGGCCTCTCCATGGCCGTGCAACGTAAACAAGCCGAAGTGTCCGAGGCTGAGAGTAACCAGCTAAGCGTCCGGCTCGAATTGCAAGCCGATTTCTTAGCAGGAGTCTGGGCCCACTACGCTGCGACTGAGTTAAACATCTTGGAGGAAGGCGACGTCGAAGAAGGCATTCGAGCCGCCAACGCAATTGGCGACGATACGCTGATGAAAAACGCGGGTGCAGCCGTTCGGCCTGACGCATTTACCCATGGTACATCGGAGCAGCGCATTCGCTGGTTCTTACGCGGCCTTAAAAACGGCAACTTGAAAGAAGCCAACGTATTCTTTGAACTCCAGTACGACCAGTTGTAAGAACCACCCCGCCGCCTCAGTCAGAAACCTCTTCATCAACCCGCCGCGTAAGCTAGGGAGCTCTTCATCAACCCGCCGCGTAAGCTAGGAACCTCTTCATCAACCCGCCGCGTAAGCGCGTAAGCTAGGGAGCTCTTCAGCACCCCTCGTCGGCAAGGCCCCTGGTTTTACGACGCACAGCAATCATTAGAACTTCGCGTTTTGAATAAAGCTGACGACGGCTTGCTGAACATCTTGGCTCTCCATGAGGAAAGTGTGCATTTGAGGCACTTCTAAGAAGTCAGCGGCTCCTTCGAGCTTCGTTTCCTCAACACTCACTACAAAGTCGCCTTCTCCGACGAGCGGATTGTTTGGAATCTTTTCGACACGCCCGGCAATGATCCCGAATTTACAAGTCGGAGTCGCAAGTCTTTTCTTCAATTCCTCCCATTCCGGGCCTAGCTCCATTCCGCCTTGCCCGGAAACGAGTTTAAAGACTCCCGTTTTCGCTAATTGCCTTGCGATCGCCGCCCCTTGATTCGGCGGTCCCAACATCACAACTTTTTCGAGTCGCGAGAGCTTTTCTTTCTCGCCCGCTTTCTGCCAGTCGCCGATCGCATGACGCAACACGATGTTCCCCATGCTGTGCCCAACGCAGCTGAACTTCGTGTTCTCTGGGAAACTGTCGACAAACTCGCGAAATGCCTTGGAATGATCACTGATCGAAGCCCTTGAACTGGCATAACCAAATTCTACGATCTCGCAATCAAACTTTTCCTCGAGTGCCTTTGCAAGCGGTCGCATCGAAGCACTAGAGCGAAACAGACCGTGCATCAATACAAAGACAGTTTTTGCTTCGATTCTGTTCTCTGGCCCGTGCTTGTCCAGAAAGTTATTGCACGAACTTCGACTGCCCCAAGCTCGACGGATATTGCGATCGTCCAACAATCGGAAGTGTTTGGTGAGCACATTCTGTTGGATACACCATCCCTGACGCCAAGCACAATCAGTCCAAAACTGCTTGCCGCCCATTGTAGGAAACGCAATGTTCGGCAAGCCAATAGAGGAATTCGCATCTTCTTGCGCTGCTTTTTGAGTTTCATCCTGTGCATTCACTCGGATGACTCCAGCACACAGAAAAAACAGAATCACAATCAACGACGCTCGCGTCACGACAGGGTCGGTCCGCATAAAAAACTACTTCCAAATCCAATGGGAAAGGGTGGTGCCATCTTCTTGGACAACCGTTGTACCCTGCATTGTCCCTAAAGTCTTCAAGCAATCCCACATGGCGAGAACATCATTGCCAGTCGGAACGGGCTCTCCAGCATTGCTTGGACCAAGCGGTTCATCTAGAGGAGTTTCTGTCGTCGCCAATCCCAACTCCATCCACGGTCGCATCGCACCAACGATTCCTTCGAAATCGATATAGCTGACAGCAGCAACAGGCTTCGTATCGTCTAGCCAGTCAAGTCCATTGGAGGCAGCTCTCATCATCGATTTCATTTGACCTTCGCTGTATCCCACTACCATTGCTTCTTCACCGACAACGATTGCAGGCTCAAATCCATCCATTGGGATTTGCTGATTGAAGTCCGAGTATGTGAACTTCGCACCTCCATCAAAGCCAATTTGTTCGGGTCGAGGAATCTCAAAATTTGGGGGCACGGATTCCGGATCGGCCTCACGGACCATTTCAAGCACTTGGTCCGCGATGGCAAAAAGATCTTGCCCACCTTCCATAAACAATTCGCGGTCGTTTATTTTCGAAGCCATTGCAATTTCCGGGACTGGCAGAGGACTCGGCGGTGGCGGCAGTTCCGGCACATAATCCAACATCATTCCCGTAGATACCGTTACCAGGGTCTCGTTATCCGATGTTGCCTTGCCAATCTTGTCGCGCATGACCTCGTAGGTTTCTTCAAGAAGTGGCATCATTTTATCGAATTGCGCGAGCACAAATTTTGCTTCCGCTTCATCCTGTTCGGCCATTGCGACAAAGCGTTTGATGTGTCCAGGTGCTTTCTTGAAGGCATATTGGACAAATTCATCCATGGCAGGAAACGTTTTTTGCTTGAAAGCAAATACGACGAGCGGGTTGTCACCAATGTGCTCCAACACCGCAAGAGGACTAGCATTCTCAAAAGCGCTGCCCTTGGCACCGTTGTAGCTATAGCCTTCCATTCCGCCATCGATTTTACTGCTCCAGCTCAGCACGGGGCCGAACTCAGCATTGTAAAGGCCCAGCTTTTCGTCCATCCATTCCGCGTCGAGTTTGATTTCTGCGAGCCATTCCTCCATTCCCTTTTTCCACTCTGGGTTGTCCTGACCGTTCACCAAGACCTCTTCTTCGAGGGCGTTCGTGAACTGCGATGCAATGTTTTGGAAATAACTCTCGAAGCCCACATCCCACTGCTTTTGTAGTAATTCTTCAGAGACATAAGCGATACTTCGCAGGTTTTTAGCGCCCATTTCGCGAACGATTTCAAATGCAGGATGATCGATTAAATGCTCATCGGATTGCCCAACTGACTCAATTAGACTTGCGTTCTCCCCGAATGCCATCAACATCATATTGGATTTGATACCCACGCCGAATGAAATACTGCGACCATCGAGCATAGCTAACATTGGCTCCATTGACTGCCGTTCTGCAACGGGAATGGAATCCATGGGAATTAGAGAAGTATCCAAAGTCAGAGTCAGCGACTGGCCGTCTTCAAATTTTGATTTTTTGAGTCGATCTAGTAGAGGCCGTAGTGCCTCTACTTGACTCCCGCCAAGCCGTGCAAAGCCCTCAAGTCCATCCATCTGTAAAACAGCGTTGTCTACGTCCTCGATTCGGAAGCCCATCACGATGGTGGGAATCTTGAATTTTTCCAAATCCTCCTTGGTCAATGAATTAAGCATTGCCTCGACGCCTTCAGGCCCCTCGGCGGTCGCCTGCATCAACTCCGTTTGAAACTCGCCCATTGCCGCGATGTTATCAGTCCATTCACCGCTGCCGTAGATGAAAATCTCGTCGCTAATCATCTCGCCAACCAGCTTCAGTAGATTCTGCACAATGGGACTTTCGATAACAGACCGAGCTTGAGCTGCTTGCCCCTCGTCGTCCTCCCACTGCTGCGTCATCTCACCGGTAAATTCCTGTACGTAAGGGACCTTAAGGAACTCCTGAACGAATTCTCCTTGGACAAACTCTTCGAAGCTCTTCTTGCCATCCAGAGTTGTCGAAAAAAAGGCAGCATCCTTGGGGGCAATCGACAGAGCGGAATCCTCTAGCTCGTCAGCCAGAATGGTGCAGGACATACCGAGCATCAAGCAGCAAGCAAGTACGCTTGAACCTAGCTGACGCAACTTATTTGTTCGCACAATATCGCTAGGAAGAAAGAACGATCGCGATCTCATTAAGAGACTCCTTTAATTTGGATTTCGCTGGTCAAAATGCATCAGATTCGTTGGCGCTAAGCAATCGTGAGCGCTACCAAGCAGCCCTATGTGTAGCAAGGCAGCCGCGACTGCTTAGCCAGGATAACCTGAATTCCCATCAGAGGGGGAGATGGTCATGTGTAATCACGCAGTATTCGACCGATCTACGAAATTCTTGACAAGTATTCCCAGAATTCCGACTCAGCCTATGGTCGAGCGCCAATGGCTCTAAGGTTGACTGCAATGGCTCCACAACTTTGGCCCTCAAATTCTTCTACGCGAACTTGCGGAGCGAGTTACGAGAAATAAGAAACAGCGTTGCGGAACATCGGTAGCCCATCGCCTTCGGCGGGCTGTGTCGTCCGACGAGTCCAAAACGGATGCTGAATCGCAGTAATGTGCCGTTCGGGATGAGGCATCAATCCAAGAATACGCCCAGATGGATCCGAGATTCCCGCCACGTTTCCATCCGCTCCATTCGGGTTGATTGGAAACTCAAGCGGCTCCTCCGAGCTAGAACCCGAAGCGTCGCAATATCGAAGGGCCAATTGCTGGTTGTCTTGCAATCTCTGACGGTTCGAATCGTCAGAGAAAACAAATCTTCCTTCGGCGTGTGCCATCGGCAAATACATCTGCTCGATGTCCTTTAAAAACACGCTATTGGAATCCTTGCATGCTAGATGCACCCAACGATCTTCAAATCTCGCTTGGTTATTTAATGTCAACGTAGCAGGCGGATTCTCTTGAACGTCTGCGTATACGGAATCGGGAAAAAAGATCCCCAAACGCATCATGACTTGAAATCCATTGCAAATCCCTAGCACCAATCGATCTTGCTCACGGAATTGTTCAATGAGATCCCGCAAATGAACTTGAAGCCGTTGAGCCAGAATGCGGCCCGCTGCGATGTCGTCACCGTAGCTAAAACCACCGGGAAAACAGAGAATCTGGCAATCCCCGCCCAATCCTGGATCGTCGATCAGTCCATTCACGTGAATACTTGCAACTTTGGCCCCTACTTGCTCGAAAGCGAAGGCTGTTTCTTCGTCGCAGTTCGTTCCAGGCGCCCTGAGCACTAGCACCTTTGGAGTTGCCATTTTCATTCCATTTCAAGTCGGTTGGGATCGTCAACGAGTGTTGAAAGCATTCCCAAGAGTAATTGCAAGTACGCAATAATTATCACTCTTGGATGTAGTTGAGGACAATTGAAAGTGAAGACAGTTGCGGACAACTGCTCTACACACGGCGACAACTGTTCTTCTAACACAAAATATCAAAACTGCTTGGACTGAACAGGGGGAAGGACGCGCTGTGGACAAAGGCAGAATTGAACGCTAGTTTAAACCCGCGTTTCCAACTCTTTGTAGGTTCGAAACAGGACGCCGATCAAGCGGCCGAAATTGCGATAGGCTCGATGGAGTGCGATAAAAACGACACGCTCGGCCTTGGATTCGA
>JBCCEO010000237.1:0-10261 GCA_039030255.1 Planctomycetota bacterium
GCCCCGAGCAATTTCAATGGGTAAGCAGTAGACTTCGTTGCCAACTCGTAGGCTTGTACTAGAGAGGCAAACATTACCCAAGCTGTTGCTGGGCCATACGATATTTAGCTTGCCTGACTCGTCAATTTGACGACCGATGCTAAACTGTTCGTCACCCAAGTCATGTTCGCAAAGCCAGGGGACGCCCTCCAAACCTGTTAGGTAAGCTGTCTTCCAGACTTTCGCGTCGAATGCCTTCGCGTTGGGGGCAGAGAATTGGAGATGGGCCATCTAGGCAGAGCTTTCAGGTCGGTGGCGGCAGCAAGGTGCAGCGAAAGACGAAGGTGGTTGTTTTGTGCAAGCTTGGGAGCCACAATCTGCTTCAAATCGCGAACACACTCCAATCGAGGCTTTTTTTTAATTCGTTTGCAGCGACTGGCCGTGGGCGACTGGCCGTGCGCGACCGTCCCGAATACGCAAATCTACCCCATCGCCTTGAAGGCTTCAATAAAGCTGGGCAGATTGAGGCCGATTCCTTTGACTCTACTTACTTATCTGAATAGATGCGTCAGCCTTTCGTACTATGAATGAAAAACTAACAGTAACGGAAACAAACCTTGCCTATCCCAAAAGGAGCGGTAAAGTCCGCGATGTCTACGACTTGGGAGAGTCTTTGTTGGTTGTAAGTACCGACCGCATCAGTGCGTTTGACTGGATCTTGCCCAACGGGATACCGCTCAAAGGAGCGGTACTTACGCAAGTAAGCAAGTTCTGGTTTGATCAAGTCTCTAGTAATCACCACATGATTTCCACTGAATTGCCTGCTGGGTTAAATCTGACTGAATTGCAGCGCAAAGAGCTTGAAGGCCGGTCCATGCTGGTTAAAAAAGCTGAAGTTATTCCCTTCGAATGCGTTGTCCGCGGCTACCTCGAAGGTTCAGGTTGGAAAGAATACCAACGTGATGGAGCCATCTGCGGAATCCAATTGCCGGACGGCTTACGGCAATGCGATCAGCTACCGCAACTCACTTTTACACCCGCGACGAAGGCTGAAGAAGGTCACGACGAGAACGTGAGTCTTAAGTTTATGGCCAATGCCATTGGCCAAGAATTAGCCAATGAATTGCAGGAGAAGAGTCTCGCGGTTTATCAGCAAGGTTGTGAGATCGCGAAGGAGAACCGGATCAACATCGCAGACACCCAATTTGAGTGGGGATGGCACAGCGGCGAGTTGACTTTGATCGATGAAGTTCTTACTCCTGATAGTTCACGGTTTTGGCCTGCGGAAGATTATGCTCCAGGTCGAGCGCAGAAGTCATTTGACAAACAGTTTATACGTGAGTGGTTGATGGGAACGAGCTGGGATCGCAATTCGCCTCCACCCAAGTTGCCCGAGGATGTCGTTCAGCAGACGAGTGAGAAGTACATTGAGGTCTTCGAACGACTCACTGGCGCAAGCTTAGCAAATTGATCTGCCATTCGTAGTAGCTATGCAAAGCAATCTGAAAGCGCTGCTGATTCTTCATTCTGTATTTGCCGGAGGATGATAGGGTTTGTCCAGCGCTTCCTTGTCAGTTTCATTTGAGCTATCTCCCTCAGCCAGATCGTCTTCGTCAACCACGGGGAGTCTGCTAAAGGCCCGAAATACGATTCCAAGTGCAATTGCCAGCAACACAGAGCCCATGAGGAAGGGCGCACCGGGAAGCTGGAAGGGTGGTGGCGGAAATTCGAAGGGAATGAAGGGGATTTGAAAGACGTCGTCACTGCAGGTGAAGTAGCCGAAGAGGAACATGGTAAAGAATAGCGGCGCTGGGATACTGGTTAGGCTCATCAGTGACGTCAGCGCGCCTTGCACCTCGCCCTGTTCATTGGCACCAACACTCTTGGCTACAATGCTTTGAATTGCTGGTCCCGTAATGCCTCCAAGGCTGCCGAAAATGATGATCAACGGTACCATCCAGCCTTCCGATGCAAGTCCGTACCCCAAAAAGGCAAGAGCACTAACCGCTAATCCGAAATATACCGCTCCGCGTTCGCCGAGCTTCTTTGTCATCGGGCGAACAAGTCCGCCTTGAACAATTGCAGCAGTCACGCCCACTAGGCAGAGAATTGCACCGTTCTTCATCTCGTCCCAACCGTAGCGCAATCCACCGTGTAGAACCCAAACGTTTTCTAATCCCCGCTGTGCGAGCGACATACAAACGAATGCAGCGGCTAGCCCGAATAGGATTGGGTAGGCTCTGAGCCGCTTGATTGTTCCAAAGGGATTGGCCTTGGCGAATGTAAATTGGCTGCGGTTTTCTTCAGAAAGCGATTCGGGAAGGATGAAATAGCCGTAAAGCCAGTTCACAAGAGCAAGCGCGGCGGAAACAAAGAAGGGAAGCCGCAAGTGGGCCATGCCAAGCAGTCCACCCAGAGCAGGACCGCAAATAAAGCCGAGCCCAAACATCATTCCGACCAGGCCGAAATTTCGAGCGCGAGTTTCATCGTCTGAAATATCAGCGATGTAGGCATTGGCTGTGGTGATGCTGGCTCCGAACACACCCGCTAGAATTCTGCCAATGAAGAGCCAGGTTATCGAAGGTGCAAACCCCTGAATTAGGAAGTCAACGCCGAGTCCAAATAAGGATGCGAGGATTACCTTTCTACGCCCAAATCGATCGGACAAAGCACCTACGATTGGAGCGAAAAGAAACTGCATTAGCGAGTAGGATGCGGCTATGATTCCGTAGTAGAGAGCCGCAATGGATTCCGACGCTCCCAATAGTTCTTGGACTAAAGTGGGAAGCACTGGAATAACGATACCGATCCCCAAAATATCAATGAAGATCGTAATCAGAATAAAAGCTATTCCTGCTTGCCGTTTTGCTGGCTTTCCCGAACTACTGCTTTCACCGCCAGATTCCATGTAAGTAAGCTAGTCCAGGGTAAGAATTCATGCAGGCGAAAGAGGCGTTCTACAGGATTATGATTTGGAGATTGCAGCTTGCAATGCTGTACCCATATCCGCGGGCGATTGCGCAACTTCGATTCCCGCTGCCTCAAGGGCAGCCTGCTTTTCTGCCGCGGTGCCTTTGCCTCCTGAAATGATTGCCCCGGCGTGGCCCATACGTTTTCCGGGAGGGGCCGTGGCACCCGCGATAAATGCGGCAACAGGCTTTGTCACATTGGCTTGAACGAATTCAGCGGCTTGCTCTTCCGCATTTCCACCGATTTCACCGATCATCAGGATTGCTTCCGTTTGATCGTCCTCTTGGTACAGCTTGAAAAGATCAATGTACGATGTGCCGACGATCGGGTCGCCGCCTAATCCTACGCAGGTGGATTGTCCTAGGCCCAGATTACTGGTCTGCCAAACGGCCTCATAAGTAAGCGTACCGCTGCGGCTGATTATCCCAACTTTACCTGGTTGGTGGATGTAGCCAGGCATGATTCCGATTTTGCATTCTCCTGGAGTGATCAAGCCGGGGCAATTCGGTCCGATTAAGACGGAGCCGCTTTCACGCACGCGTCGGTATACTTCGACCATATCGAGCACGGGTACGCCCTCGGTGATTGCTGCGATGACTTTGATCCCTGCGTCAACTGCTTCCAGGATCGCGTCCGCAGCAAACGGTGGCGGCACAAAAATCATGGTAGCGTTGGCCCCTGTTTGGGCGACAGCTTCTTCGACGGTATCGAAAACGGGCAAGCCTTCTGCGGTTTGCCCTCCTTTTCCAGGAGTGACTCCGCCAACCATTTGTGTGCCGTACTCGGCACAGCCCTTGGTGTGAAATGCCCCGGCGCTACCCGTGATGCCCTGGCAAATGACTTTGGTGTTCTTGTCGATCAGAATGCTCATAGTGTTCTAAAGCTCTTTAAGCTGGCTTGGCGAGTCGGGCTCTTTGGGAATTGTACTGGTGAAATTGATCGTTCGGCGCGGTCGGAAGCTTCGAAGGCTTTAGCCGGCCGCTGCTGCGACGACTTTTTGAGCCGCATCGGTCAGGTTGTCGGCGGTGATCATAGCGAGTCCGCTTTCGGCAAGCATTTTCTTGCCTTCTTCCACCTCAGTTCCTTCCAGGCGGACAACCAGCGGAATGTCGATTCCAAGTTGTTTTGAGGCTTCGATCAAGGCGGTGGCGATGGTCGTGCATCGGGCGATACCGCCGAAGATGTTGACCAGTACCGCTTTTACATTTTCATCGGAGAGAATGATGCTGAATGCTTCTACAACTTGGTCCGTCGTTGCTCCACCACCGACATCTAGGAAGTTGGCTGGTTCGCCGCCATGGTATTTGATGATGTCCATCGTAGACATCGCCAAGCCGGCACCGTTGACGAGGCATCCAATTGTTCCGTCAAGTTTGACGTAGGAAAGCCCTGCATCGCTGGCCTTCACCTCGGATGGATCTTCTTCGCTCAAGTCGCGGAGTTCAGCCAAGTCTTTGTGGCGGAACATCGCGTTTTCGTCGAAGTTGATTTTTGCATCCAAGGCGATCATTTCGCCTGATTTGTCAATCACGAGAGGATTGATTTCTGCTAGAGAGCAATCCAAATCAACGTAGAGCCGGCAAAGGCTCTTCATAAACTTGTCCGCAGATCGAACAGTTTTGCCTTCAATGCCGAGTTTCTTACAGAGCTTGCGAACTTGGAAACTCTGCAGTCCGACATCTGGGTGGAAGTGCTCGCGAAAGATCTTTTCTGGAGTTTCGGCAGCAACTTTTTCGATTTCCACACCACCTTCGTTGCTGACCATGAGGACCGGCATCGAGTTGCCGCGGTCAAGTACGATGCCGAGATACAACTCGCGGTCGATATCGCAACCTGCTTCTACAAGTACTTGATTTACGACTGCACCTTCCGCCCCAGTCTGGATGGTTACAAGGTGATTGCCCAGTATGTTCTTGGCAACTTCAGCAGCCTCTCCTGCAGACTTCACCAGTTGAACGCCGCGTTGTTCGGGAACTTCGGTGATCGTTCCTTTACCGCGGCCACCAGCGTGGACTTGGGCTTTGACCACGGCAATGCTGCCGCCGAGTTTTTGGAAGGCACTTGATGCCTCCTCCGGGGTGCGAGCGACGATTCCTTCGAGGACCGGCACAGAGGCTTTTCGGAAAAGGTCTTTGCCTTGATATTCGTGAATTTTCATTTCAGTTGTTGATGCCCGGTAGGGAGGTAGCAGTCAGAGTCCAGCATGCGGTCAGTCTGACACCTCTGAGTCGAATCAAGTCGATAAGGTGAATTCTGGGGCGACAATGAGAGGGAATGTCGCGAGACAATGTTGCCGCAAGACGAATTATAGGAAGATCGAAGAAGCCTAAAAAGGAGGGCTGATTCTCGATTGTCGATTGGCAAACGAAAAAAGCTTGGCCCATCAATGGCCAAGCTTGTCTGAATCGACCTCACACCCGAGTGCTTTCATCAGACTAGCGAATCCGTCTTATGATTTAGGGAATCCGTCGCCTGATCGAGACGAGTCAGTCGCTGAGGCTACTCGTGTCGATACCGAGGCGCTTCATTTTCTTGTACAGCGTGGTTCGATTGATACCCAACTGGTCAGCCGTCAGGTTCCGACTAAAACGGTTGGCTTTGAGCACATCAAGAATAATCTGCCGCTCAGGGCCTTCGAGGGCTTCTCGGAGCGTTTGGTTCTTAGTAATTCTGCGAAGGCTGGGTAGGCCAGCTTCGCTACCAAGTAGTGGAGCCGGAAGAAGGTCAATGTCGATGGTGGAGGACTTGCCGAGCAGCACCGCGCGCTGGACAACGTTTTCAAGTTCACGAATGTTGCCAGGCCAAGCGTAGTTCATCATGGCCTCCATGGCTTCTGGAGAAAAGCCTTCCATCTCCTTGCCAACTTCGCCAAGTGCTTTTTGAAGGAAGCTCTCGGCCAGAAGTGGAATGTCGCTGCTGCGCTCGCGAAGAGCTGGAAGCTCAAGGTGAATCACATTGATGCGGTAGTAAAGGTCCTGGCGAAACTTGCCTTCCGCGACGGCATCCTCGAGCTTTTCGTTGGTGGCAAGGACGCACCGTGTGTCTACGGTACAAGTTTCATTGCCGCCGACAGGCTCGAATTGAAATTCTTGAAGTACCCGCAGCAGTTTTATCTGCATCGCAGGAGTGGCTGTGCCAATTTCGTCCAGGAAGATAGTTCCCGAGTCAGCATGTTGAAACTTTCCGATCTTGTCTTGGTTCGCGCCTGTGAACGCACCGGCTTTGTGCCCAAATAGCTCGCTTTCCAACAAGTTGTCGGGAAGAGCCCCGCAGGCCACCTCGACGAACGGCTTAGCTTTTCGTTCACTGCTACGGTGAATTGCTCTCGCGATCATTGACTTGCCAGTCCCGTTTTCGCCCGTGATTAGAACGGTTGCTCGCGTATCGGCGATGCTATCGATGATGTCAAAGATACGTAGCATCCGAGCGTCGTGGCTGAGGACTTCCTGCATGCCACTGCGCCGCTCCAATTCTTTCTTGAGCCTTATATTCTCGGATTCAATTCGTCTATGATCCGCCGCCCGCTCGAGAGCCGTTAGTAGCTCTTGGTCGATGATCGGTTTGGTGAGTAGGTCAAAGGCGCCTTGTTGAACCGCCTCGGCGGCAGTGTCGGGGCCACCGTAGCCGGTCATGAGGACGATAGGTGTGTCTGGGCTGTTCTGCCGAGCCCAGGCAAGCAGCGCGAAGCCGTCCTCGCCCTCAAGGCAGACGTCAGCTAGGCAAATATCAAAGTTCTGCTCCACAAGCTCCTGTTTCGCGTCATGAGCGCTACTGACACTTGTGACCTTGAAGCCTTGTTCAGAAAGCCAGCTTGACATGGATTCAAGAAGCCACTGGTCATCGTCGACAATTAGTAAGCTCGAATTTGGCATGGAACGACAAAGATTTTTGAGTTTTTTTATGAAACTTTCACGCGGGGCGCGAGCGGAATTGACGAGTTGGAATGTTGATTTCGAGGGAATCGTACAGACAAGAAGTACAACAAGGCCCAGAAAACAAAGGTTTCCGCTGTATTTATGTAGGTTGCAAAAAAGCGACATGCAACCAGTTCTCTGGTGAGATCCCCTTAACGCTGCATTACAGGAACTGAGGGTAGGGGTAGACACAGAGCTCGATTTGAATAGCCTTCCTCTAGACTTCGAATTGCCGCGAAATGGCGTTTGTGCGCAGTTGTCGATTTAGGAAGTTTTCGCCAATTTTTGAATGCCTTTTCACCCAAGACTGCTGCTTTTGAGAACTTCAGACCACTATTAAGTGGTGTTTTTGGTCCGTTTGATCTCTAATGGTGTTCTTACAAGCTACAGTTTGTCAGAGCTCGGTGATCAAACCGAGCATATCCCATGGGGCAACTGGCAAAAGGGGATTAATTTGACTATTCGTTTAGTGCTTGCTGACGATCATGAGGTCGTCAGAAGCGGCATTGTTACGCTTCTATCAGGATCTGAAGTTCAGATCGTCGGCTCAGCGAGCACCGTTGAAGAGACGGTAACGCTTACGGTGACTAACAAACCGAATGTGGTTTTGTTAGATGTCCGACTTGGAGCGGAGGATGGTTTGTCGGCACTTGAGTCGATCCGTTCACAGGCGCCAGAAGTGGCAGTTGTGATGATGTCGACCTACGACAATCCGACTTACGTCGCGAGGGCAATTGCCCTTGGGGCCAAGGATTACATTCTCAAGGACTCTTCGCGAATTGAAGTTCTTGAGGCCATTCAAAGAGCAGCATCGGCGGAAATGCCCTCTGAGAATAGTATCTTGAGGCGAGTCCAAACTACGATGGAGAAACGCAAGGATCGATCGGATTCGAAAGATGTCCCGTTGACCAATCGTGAGCTTCAGGTTCTTCGTCATATAGCTCTTGGTCTAAGCAACCGAGAAATTGGAACTTCGCTTAGTATCAGTGTGGAAACCGTGAAGGAGCACGTGCAGAACATTTTGCGTAAGCTAGACGCTGCGGATCGGACTGCTGCCGCTGTATGGGCGGTGAAAAGCGGACTGATTGGTACCTAAAGAGACTTGCAGACTTAGACACAGCAGCAATTCTTGCCCGCTTGCTGGTCTAAAAAGTGAAACCTCGATTCCTGGCGAGCTAGTTCTGATCCTCGCCTTCGCTGCGTCAAAGAGACGCCTCTATTATTAGTTTGCCGAGCTTCGAGCTTCACGGTCTTATTTGTGCTCTTAGCAAGCTGATTTGCGCGTCGGAATATTACGTGGGAGAATCCTGAGACACATCTCAGCTCGACGTATACGACTGACGTGGCCCCGCAGGGGCGGTGGCGGCGGAAACAGCAGCTCCTCTTTTAACAGCTGTATTCGTATGTTCCTTGTGGGGACTCAACTACTAGCGGCTGTCCATAAAAAAAGGGTGGCCAATGAGCCACCCTGGTTGGTCTGCTATCGATAAACTGGAATCAGTCCCACCACCATTGGTTTTCCGGAACGTTCTGGACACCAATGGATTCTTGCAATTTCAAGATGCTGCCATCAGCCGTTTGCAAATTCTCTTCGTCCAGTGCTTTCCTTGGTTGAATGGTAATACCGCCACCGATCGGCGTGATGAGACGATTGCCTTTCATGACCGCATTAATAGCGGTTTCTACTTGCCTCGGAGCCGGAAGCATTTGCACGGGCAATGCGTCTTCGTCGCCAAGCACCCCTTGGTCCCAACCTGACTTGCCATACAAGTCGCGATCTTGAATGAAGGCAGCGGCAATGGACATGTCGATCAGGTTGCGAAGTTGTCCGAAGACCGGGTTAGCTTCTGCAATCGCTGGGAATTTCTTAGTAAACTCAGTAGTAAATCCGCGGCTGGCTCGGTTGGTGGCTCGACCAGAAACTTTGCGTGTACCGTCGCGATTCACAATCTCATCTTCGCCGATCAGCTTGACACCCTGGCCAACGAGCTGCATCGAAAGTCCGTTTTCGCTGGCCGCGATCGCGGCGTAGTCCGGTACAAAGAACCATCTAACAAGTGCGTTGCTGGAAGTCATCGCCGAGGTAAGCCGATCAACGTAGCTCGCCATTGGAACCGGTGGACGTTCTAGGCCGATACCGATGAGCTTCATTCGATAGTCAGCTTCTGTAAGAATATGCGCGAAGTGCGTGGTGGCTGGCACTCCAGTGATCGAGACTTCGTTCAAGCCAAGGCTTTGACGCAGGCTGTTGACGATCGTGGGAACATCCTGGGCTCCACGGAAGGTAGATCCGAGCCGACCCAAAGTCTGCTGCATTCGAGCCAAGCCTTCTTGCGTTGGGTCGATGGAGACGCCGATGAGATCCGTCGATTTTTCCTGAGGGGCAAAGGCTCGCAGTGCGACAATAAAGTCCTCGAGAAGCAGCGTTGGCTTGCCGCTGTCGACTCCGACAATTCGGCCTTCAAAGTTCTTTGCAAAGCCTTCGGCAGGACCTGCTAGGACGATATCGCCAGAGTCCGGGTAGAAGAAGACGTACTCAAGCCTTGTTAGGCCCGCCATGGCAATCATTTCCGGATTTGGCATTTCGCCAGCTGCCAACTTTTCAGCCACAGCCGCTTCCAAACGGTTTATAGAAACCTTTCGAAGTTTGCTAGGGCGGGCCAGCTGTTGAGGTAAAGTCTGCTTTGCGGCTCGTAAAAGCTGCATAGTGATGCGTGGGTTTGTTCGCATGACACGAAGTGTGCCCGTGGCATCGATTTGCACTCCTGCAAAGTTACCGTTGGTGGCGTTCGCGTTGTTGCCACCATTGTTGTTGTTATTGTTGTTATTGTTGTTGTTATTGTTGTTACCACCAGCGTTGTTGTTCGCCCAACCTTGAGTTGGAAGACACAGCACCGCACTAACAGCAACCAATGCGAACACCAAGCGAGAAAGCTGGCCAATTCTGCGAAGCATCTTGGAAAACCCGAATTCTAGGGTGTGATTCGATAGGTCCCAGCTCGTCTTAAGCTGGAAGAGGACCATCAATTATGAGACTAGATACATTGAGATTAATTGCTAAACCACCAGATGGCAATAAATGTAGGTAGATTGGGAGGTTTACGAAGAGCTAATTCTCCTGATTAGAACGCTTGTAGCTTTTTCCTGATGTAGCCTTTGGGGGACTGACGAGAAGCGAGTGGCTATTTTCGCCGAGCAAATCGTCGAGCCTACCCCTTAATTCGGGGGTTATTGAGACTTTATGGCGGTGGGTGGCAAGCTGAACGATTTCGCCGGAGTTCATTTCTAGGGATACTGAAACCGGCATTCTTCCAGGGTAGCCACGAAGGACCTCGTTGAGCCGCGGAAGCAGCTCTTGGTCATGTTTCCCCTGGTGAACGTGGATGCGGATCCCAGCC
>JBCCEO010000238.1:0-10258 GCA_039030255.1 Planctomycetota bacterium
AAAATGCCTCCGCTTTGACGGACATTGATGAATTGCTCAGCAATATTTGTGGCATCAGCTTGATCGCACATTGAAGCAAACCGCGAGTCCAGCGATGCTGCTGGCTGAGAAAGGCACTCATTGTGGATGGTAATTCTGCTTTGACTTTCACGTCTGGCAGAAAGATAAATTGCCAGCCGGCGAGTTGCGCGCGATAGGACAGGTCTGTATCCTCTGTTAAAGTGTCATTGGACCAACCACCCGACTGCTCTATGCATGACAGCCTCCACAATCCAGCCGTTCCATTGAAATTGAACCAACGGCCTGTTTGAGAGCGAACAGCTTGTTCGACAATTAAGTGGCCATCCAAGAATATCGCTTGGCATTGTGTTAGCAACGATTCGTCGCGATTTAGATGACGCCATTCAGCTTGTACGACACCAACTCTTTCGTCAGTAAAGTGATGCACTGTTCGCTTTAGGAAATCTGGTTCTGGTACGAAGTCAGCATCGAAAATCGCAACTAGCTCTCCTGTCGCGTGCTCAAGTCCAGCTGCCAAAGCTCCGCTTTTGTAGCCGTCGCGTGAATCTCGATGATGCAAAGTTATATCGATTCCCTCTGCTTGAAACTGCATACAACATGCACGAGCAATTTCCGTGCTAGCGTCTGTCGAATCATCCAGTACCTGGATCTGCAAGCGGTCCTTTGGATAGTCGAGACTGCACGCAGCAGCGATGGCGCGTTCTGCAACAAGTCGTTCATTGAACATGGGAAGCTGAACCGTTACACGAGGCAACTCCTCGAACTTCGCCAAAGGTTCTTGTGCATCACGAACGTCACTGGTCCGTAAGAACAACCAGATTAGTTGGTAGCGATGTGCTCCATAAATGCAGATCGCGACGGCAATGAGACAATACAGGCTAGTCAGTACTAGCCCAACCCTCGAATAGCTCTTCGTTTCCCGCTTAAAGGCAACTTCCAGATCTGGGCGAAGCGTTTGGAGCGACTCGATAGCAGGCCTCGAAACTTTAGAATCCCTAACGCTCAAGTAGCGGAGTTGGTTCAAAGTGCCAAGTCTTTCCAGTCCGCCGTCATTCACTTTCGTGCCATCTAATGCAATCTCGGTAAGACCTTCAATTCTCATCAAATCTTGTATCGAATCGTTGGTTACCCGAGTATGATTCAGCTCTAAGCTGCGGAGCGGTTTGATCCCTACGAGTGTTTTCACTCCAGGATCGGAAACCAGCGTTTCGTTAAGCCGAAGAACTTCGAGGTGTTTAAAGCCTCGCAGATGTGCTAAGCCATCGTTCGTTATCTTGCAGCCGTCCAATCCCAGCTCTACCAGCTCCCGCAGCCCTTGAAGATTTGCCAACCCCTCGTCCGTGATTGCCGTCTTACTTAAGTACAGGTGACTCAGCGAACGCATCTGACCAATCGACAGAAGCGCCTTATCACTGACCCTCGTTCCATAGAGGTCGAGATAGCGAAGTCTTGAGAGCATTCGAAGCTTTTCTATTCCGATATCGCTAATCGGCGTATTGGAAAGGGATATCCGGCGAAGCGATTTGAGACCAATCAGCAATTCAGCATGATCCTCGTCAAACTGCGTTTCGCTAAGTCGAATAGACTGCAACTTGGTCAGCCCTTGAAGATGCTTCAAGCCAGAGCCGGTCAGGCGCGTTTCAGCCAAGTCAAGATGTTCCAAGTTCTTCAGGTTCGCCAGATGTTCGAGGCCGACATCTGAAACTTGGGTGCGACTCAACCGCAACACCTGCAGGTCTGACAGCTTCGAAAGATCTTGAAGAAGAGCATCGTCAATCGTACTGTTGTCCAGGTTCAGAATTCTCAGACTTGGTAGTTCTTGGAGCATCTTCAAGTCCTGATGGCCGATCTCCTGGTCTTTGAAACTCAATGCTTCGACACTTGGTAGATTCCTAAGGTCGGCGAGTGCAGTCTCGTTGAAAAGAGTACCCTTCGACAAAGTCGATTCCAGCCGATCCCACTCCATCGCAAGAGGGTAATCGAGTTGGACTCTGAGTTCGGGATGTCGCCTAATTAGCAAAGCTTTGCTATCCGCACTCATGCGTGTATCATCCAAGAAGACTTCCTCAAGGGATGGAAAGGAAGCCAAGATTTCGGCAGATCGATCGGTAAGATTGCATCCATCGAGCCGAAGTGTTGAAAGCACTGGCAACAGACTCAATTCCTCTAGACCCAGATCACTAATCGTTGTCGCCGCGAGGTTGAGCGACTCCAGAGTTGGTACTTGAGCTAACTTGGCGAGTGCAACATCTGTTACCGACGTACCTGCAAGTTCAAGTCGTTGCAGCGAATCCATGCCTTCGATCGTAGATAGTCCATAGTCGCTTACTTTGGTGTAACTGAGCCCAAGTTCCTGAAGGCCGTGATTTAGTTCGCCTATTCCTTTGTCCGAGACTTCAGTATCTGTCAGATCGAGTTTCCGAAGCTTTGGCAGGTCAGAGATTGAAGCGAGGCCTTCATCAGTAACCTTGGTTCTTCCCAGGCTGAGAGTTCTTAGTTCCTGCAATTTGCCGATTCGTGAGATACTCTTGTCGCTGACATTTGTTCCCTCCAAATGAAGCTCGATGAGAAAATTGAGCTTCAAGATGTCCTTGATACCCGCGTCGGAAACTTCGGTGTCTGTAAGGATCAGATTGTTAAGCAGTGCGAATCCTCCGCCGCTTCCATTCAAATTACGTTCTCGTACGAGAAAATTGGATATTTTGAGGATCGCTGTGTCCGTAACGCTTGTTCCCTCGAGATTCAGAGTCCGTATTTCCTCAATTCCCGCGAGCCCCTCAATGCTTGCACCTGTAATGGTCGTTTGTGCGAGATTCAACGAGTTGAGATTCTTAAAATTGCCGATCGACTCGATTGCTGCATCGGTAATCCGCGTTCCCTGAAGATCCAAGTGAAAGATTTTTGTGAGTCCTCTTAGAGCTGCAATCGACTCGTCGTCTGCTGCTGTACCGCCGATGTAGAGCTCTCTCAGATCTTTGAGTGCACTGAGTCGCTTAATGCCGAAGCCTGTGATGTTGGTTCCAAAAATATCCAGATACTGAAGACGCCCAGCCCGCGCCGCTCGATTGAGAGTCGCGTCAGTTATGCGGGTACTAGATAGCTCCAAGCGCTCAAGGACTGGCAATTCAAACAAAACGGCTAGCCCTGCATCAGCAACTTGAGTTTCGTTTAGATCGATGTACCAGAGATTTTTCGCATCCTTCAGGCTCGCTAGCCCATGACCCCGAATCGGCGTGTTTGATAGATGAAGCATTTCCAGTTTTGGAAAGGAACCAAGGCAGGCTATACCTGAGTCATTAACGCTCGTCTTTCGAAGATCAATGGTCTGCAGATTCTGCAGCCCCTGAATTCCGGCGATGCTGTTGACTTGGGTCGATTTCAAATACAGATACTTCAGCTCCGATAGGGTTTTCAGATAGTTCAAGCCTTTGGTGGAAACCGCCGTACCATCGAGATCCAAGAAACTTAAGCTCTTCATTTTGGAAAAGTATCGCAACCCGCTCCCTGTGACATTGGTGTTTTCGAGACTTATCGCTTCTAGCTTTTCGGGATACTCGGAGAGCTTTTCAAGCCCCGAATCATCCATTTGTGTTTGGTCGAGATTTACTTGTTTGAGACTTTTTAGTTCCTTTAGCCCAGCTAGGCTTGAAACGCTTGTTCGATTGAGGTCTAGGCGCTCCAAGAATGGAAGCGGCGGAAGATAAGATAAGCCGATATTTGTAATTTCAGTTCCGTCAAGAGAAAGCGTGACAAGTTGCTCTAAGCCCCTAAGGTGCCGAAGGCCCTCATCCGAAATCGCACTGTCATCTAGGTAGAGTGTTTGGATACTGGCTAGACCTCCAATGGTTTCCATACCTGCATCATTGATACCTGAACCAATCAGATTTACGTAGCTCAACTTTGGACTCAAAAAGCCCTTCAAACCGGATCCTGTTATTCCTGGACTATCTAACACCAATGTCTCAAGGTGTTTTAAATTGCTCAAATGTTTCAACCCGGAATCAGTAATCGATGTGCCATTGAGATAGATCACATCTACAGTTGCGACCCTTGAGGCACAGATTTTGAGCCACTGATCGGTTACCTGAGGCCCACTGAGTCTCAGTTGGTCGTCTTCCTCAAACTGAATGGTTCGGGCAAGACCTCTCGTATCGCGAAAGAGTTCGCTGAGTTGTGCCAAGCGACCTACTTTGTCCAGCTTGGAAATGTCTTTTACACGCTTGGTAATTGCCTCCAATTCGGGCAAGATGAATTCCTCAAGCCCAAGCTTATTGGCAGAACGCCGAAACAATTCGCTCGCAACGCGAATCTTGTCTTCAATCAATTCAACCTGATGGGAGGGATCGCTTTGCCCCAATAGAGAAAAACAGCTGTTCAGACTTAGGAACAGAGCTGCACTCCATAATATGATCGCATTCTTGTGTCGAAACACAGATGAGAATTGCATTGTTCTTGAGCTTTCTCGGTTCCCAGGCAAACATCCGTGCCAACGCACCCGTAGTACAGATTTCACACCAAACCTAACGAATCGGCGTTACATTCACTTTCTGAGCGTGTGATTTGGCCAGAAAATCGAGTGTAACGGCTCTGCGTTAGTATGAATGTCGGTACGCAATCGAATGGGGAGTGAAGCTTGAAATGAGGGTTCATGAAAACGCGCAATGTCCAACTCATCAGGAACTTGCGGCGTTCGCAACTGGCGACCTGCCTGACGCATGTTTAGAAGAACTGGCTCTACATCTCGACGAATGCAGTAGCTGCGAAAGACTTTTTGAGAGTGCTTTACCTAGTTATGAAGTCAACTTGCTTTCTGAGCTTCGCAACTTAGGCCTTCGCGCTGCAGAGCTAAAAACCCAAAGTCAGCAACATGGGGCTGAAGTGCCTGAAGCATTGCATCAAGCTGCATGCGACGCAAAGGATAGCTCCGCGAATCCCGTTTCATTCGACGTGGGTCGGCGTCTCGCAAACGAACTGCGCAAAGGCGGCTGTCGCCTGGGACGATTCGAATTGCATTCAGAGCTCGGGGTCGGGTCCTTTGGCTACGTATTCAAGGGATTGGATACGCAACTGGGCCGATGGGTGGCACTCAAAGTTCAACGTGCTGGTTCTTTTGCAAGCGAAGAAGACGTCGAGAGATTTCTGCGAGAGGCTCAGAGCATTGCGCAATTGAATCATCAAGGTATCGTCGCCGTTTACGATACGGTCAGATCGGATGAAGGGATCTGCTATTTGGTGTCCGAGTTTATTGACGGAGAATCTCTTGCATCGAAGCTCGAGAAGAAAAACTTCAGCTTCTGTGATAGTGCCGAACTCGTCGCACAAATTGGCGACGCTCTTCACTATGCTCACGAACACGGAATCATTCATCGTGATGTGAAGCCATCGAATGTGTTAATTGATAACAAGGGCAATCCACACGTCATGGATTTTGGTCTCGCAAAACGAGATCTTGATACTGAAGACACGATGACCTCTGAGGGGCGGATTTTGGGTTCGCCAGCATACATGTCCCCTGAGCAAGCAATTGGGGACTCTGCCGGTGTGGACTCGCGCAGTGACGTCTTCAGCCTGGGTGTAATGCTTTACGAAATGTTGACCGGCGAACGCCCCTTCCAAGGCAATCGACGGATGTTACTCTTGCAAGTGATGGAAGATGACCCTAGGCCCTTGAGGCAGCTCCTTCCGAACATCCCGAAGGACCTGGAAACAATATGCTTGAAAGCGCTATCCAAGTTACAGGGATGTCGCTACCAGTCTGCTGCCGAGATGTCGGATGACTTGCGAAGATTTACGCAAGACCTACCGATACGGGCGAGGCCGATTGGTTTCGGCGAGAAATTCTGGAGATGGTGTCGTTCTTATCCGCTAGCTGCCGGACTTCTCGTTGCTGTTCCGATAGTGACTCTTGGTGGCTTCGCCTACCTCTCCTGGCTGTCAACGCACTTCGTTCACAGCACGGCTTTAGAGAGTACGCGAATGGAAGCAAATATGCTGGAAAACATAAACGAGTACTACAGCGAGAGCGTGATTGGTCGATTGGATCAGACCCAGGTGCCCGTTACCCATCAATACATCGACACACCAAATTCACTGCCACTCCCCTTTACATTCATGATCGACGCTGCCGAACAAATCACGGATGACGAGTCTGGAATGCAAGTCAAAATCTTTAGCGAGAACCCGTGGCGACAGAAGTGCGGACCTCAAGACGACTTTGAATTAAGAGCAATTGAGGCACTTAGTTGCAAGGCGAATAAATCAAGCGGTGACGAATCGGAGCAGTGCTATGCGGGGGAGGCGAGCGCGAATGAACGCTCCTACTATGAATTCGGCCTCGATGACGGGGAGCCAGTGCTTCGCTATGCCAGGGCTCAGATCATGCAGCAGAGTTGCGTCAACTGTCACAACAATGAAGTCACCAGCCCTAAACGTGACTGGACCGTTGGAGAAGTTGCCGGAGTGCTTTCCATTACGCGTCCTTTAAGACGTGACATTGAGTCAACACGCGCCGGACTGCGAAGTGCTTTCTACCTGATCGCAGTGGTCGCGACTTCATTAGTTGGTCTTTTCATTGCAATTTTGTGGACGGCACAAAGTCGAAAATTTAGAAGTTCCGGAGTACCGTCCAATGGAAACAGCTAATTTGAGCACTCTCACCGATACTCCTGAATCTGCGTTGGGCAGTTCGCAGAGTTTGGTTGCTCGGGCAAAATTAAACGATACAGATGCGTGGAATCGCATGGTGCAACTCTATTCGCCGCTAGTCTACTACTGGTGCAAGGAATCGGGCTTATCCGAAGCCGATGTTCACGACGTTTTCCAGGATGTATTCCATTCGGTAGCCCAGAATCTCAAGCAGTATCGCCCGATCCATGGCAGTTCATTTCGAGGATGGCTACGCACAGTAACGCGTAATAAACTAAATGATTTCTTTCGAAAGTATCAACGCTTAGAACAACCCATTGGAGGGACTGAAGCACTGCAATACTTTGGTCAGATTGTCGCTCATGAAGAAACAACATCGAGTTCGGTCGAATCAAAGTCGTCAAACCCGAGCCCAGACGAATTGAAGATCCAGCACACCTTATTGTGTAAAGCCCTCGACAACATACGCCCTCATTTCACAGACCAAACCTGGCACGCCTTCTGGATGGTCGTTATCGACGGACGCGAGACGAAGGACGTGGCTGACGAGCTATCCATGCGTCCAGGAACCGTGCGTGTCGCAAAATCTCGCGTACTTAAACGACTTCGGCTTGAGATTGGTGACGACGCCGACGAAATGCTCTGACACAATCATCCACTGGAAGTTTAATGCTAAGGCGCGGGCTCGATCGTCAAGTACTCTTTGCTAAAGTCTATCCAGCGATCGACGAGTACTTGTTGCTTAGCGCGATCTATCCGGCCGCCAGAACTGGATCCTGCCCCCGATTCGGAAATCAACCGCCAATTCACGATCGCGCCATCCACGCGAGTAGGATTCAGGCCACGCTCTTCAGTGATAGAGTAGAGCAAACACAAAAGCCAAGCTCGCTTGCGATCACTTAGCTCTTTGTCTCGCAGGGTTTCAATCATGGCTGGCACAGCCTTCCACTCCATTTGCAACAGCTTGCCGGCAGGAGAATCGGGCTTGATGAAATCATGATGCTGCCTGCCATATTTTTCCGTGAGAATCCGCAGATGTAAGTTTTCATTTAGCTGTTGAACATACTCACGCGAGCTTGCCGCTTCCTTCTCAGAAATTTCGAGCGTTATCAGCGGCCCCTTTTTCACGTCGATTTCAAATGGCTTCGAACGAAACAAAATGAACTTGTCGAGCTCTTGATGGTCTTCAATATCCGCGATGGTCACCGCGTTGTGGTACAGAACTTCGACCCGATAGATTCCCGGCTGCTCGAGTTGCACGTAGTCTTTGATATTCAACTTTGCCTTGAAGGAGTCCCCTGGCTCTAGCAGTCTCTCGGAGTAAATTCCTCCGCCCATGAAAGACTCCCATTTTGCATCGGGCAAGCGTTCCCCTTCTGCATTCCAAACGCGAACCTTCCATCTCCCAAGTCGTCCCGAACGATAGTCGCCGCCATTTTTAAAGAAAACAGCTTGCTGGTTTTCATCAACGTTTTTGATTTCAACCGCCAGGGTTGTGTCTTCTCGCGAGAACGCAACGATTCCTTGATCCGCTTTAACAACCGTGATTTCGAGAGGGTCTTTCTTGCCTTCCAGTCGCCGAAGCGTGGTAAATAGATCCAGATTGTTTTGCAAACGATCGACCAACTGTCGCTGCTGAGAGATGACTTTGTTATCCGTGTTCTTTGCACGAAGGCTTTCGAGCTTGTCCTTCGCTAGCGGAAGTTGGTTTTCATTCAGCCACAGTATTTTCCTTAGCTCACCTGCTGCTTCAGGGTCATTGCGCCGCAGGATTTCCGCCAACACAACTTCGCGGTTTGGTATCCCCAGCCAGTTCGAGACTTCTAGTGTTTTGACCTGTTCGATCAACTCGGCGAATGCGAGCTCCTTAAGTGGAGCTGGGGCAGCCGTATCCTTATTTTGCGCCGGAGAAGACTGAACAATGAGCACTAGGATTGCGATGTTTACTATGGCGCTCATGTGCAACGACTTCATTCTTTTGCTTTAGAAATAAACAACTCAAAACATCGTTAATTCTTGGTATATTGTATCGTACTTTGCATCGATGTCCTCGGGCATTGCCCATGAAAAAGAGTGCTGTTCTTCCCGTCGCCGTGACGCGTCGCCTGCGCCGACGCTAACCCTATTCATCTATTCCTCGCCGTTGTACTATCAATTGTGATCGCGGCAGGTGTTGTTTGCACTAAACTGGAACCGTACACGCTGCATTAGTCTGATTCCACTGTGAGGCAAATCGATGAGGAGCTCCATAGAATCACTCACCGTTGTTCAAGGCACTGCGCTCGCCTTAGCCTTGTTGCTTGCCGTTGTCGGCTACTGGGCGGACGACGTGTTTCTCATGGCAAGTGCAATGCTGTGCATCCTACCAGTCTTTTTGGCAACCTGCATTATTGCCCTTTGTGCCTTCGGCCTGTCGAAGCGAGCCGTCGAGGACGCCTCAAAGGTATCGCCAGCACCAGCACTATTCGTAATCATTTATTGGACGCCTATGCTAGTCCTCGCAATCACCATCGCAGCAGGTGTCATGTGCACTGGGCTCAAGGGCCCCAGCTTTCATTAGGCCGTCGCGAGGAAAGACTCGCCCAACTGGGCAAATCGACTTTTGCCTCGACTGCGAATTAGAGCCTATAATGCTCTAGTATAGCTCTTCCGTTTGTTGACCTACCCAATTCGGCCGCCCCTCGTCGATGTCTCCTGTTCTCCCTTACCATTGGTTTGCTACTGGCTGCTTGGCACTGATTGTGCTTGGCCAAGGATCACTTCATGGTCAGGAAGATGGAATCGCCTTCTTTGAATCCAAGATTCGCCCCATTCTGATTGCCGAGTGTCAGAGTTGTCATTCGCAGGATGCCGCACAAGAGCGCCAATTGAAAGGCAGACTGCTCCTGGACTCGAAAGCTGGCATCTTGGCCGGCGGTGAGAGCGGAGCAGCAATTGTCCCCGGCCACCCCGATCAGAGCTTATTGATCGAAGCGATGCGTCACGAGTCGCTAGAAATGCCACCCGGCAAAAGATTGCCTGACGTGGTGATCGCCGACTTTGAGAAGTGGATCGCGATGGGCGCTCCCGATCCCCGTGACGAAGCGGCCACGGATTTGCGTGCATTGGATCTGAAAGCAGGACGCGAGCACTGGGCCTTTCGCCCGTTGCCGATGCGGGCAGCTATCGAAACGCCTTCCACGCAAGACGATCCATGGATTCAGAACCCCGTTGATCGATTCGTGCTTGCCCAACTAGAAAAGCGTTCGATGAAGCCATCGAAGATGGCTGATCGCAACACCTTGATACGTCGCGCCTACCTCGACTTGGTTGGATTGCCGCCACCGCCTGAAGTCGTGGATCAATTCGTCCAGGATCCTTCGCAGACGGCTTACGAAGATTTGGTCGATCGTCTTTTGGATAGTCCGCATTATGGCGAACGTTGGGGCCGGCATTGGCTGGATGTCGCCCGTTTCGGCGAAAGTGAAGGATCATCACTGCAACATAATGCCCTGCGCTCGGATGCATGGACCTATCGCGATGCGGTCATCAAGGCGTTCAACGAGGATTTGCCCTACACCGAGTTTGTGGCAATGCAGGTCGCGGGGGAAAG
>JBCCEO010000239.1:0-10250 GCA_039030255.1 Planctomycetota bacterium
ATCAGGCCCTCGTTATTTGCAGCTCTTAAACCCTGCGAGACCTGAACTGCGATCTCCAGCACCCGCTTTTCGGGGAGCTTCCCTTGATCGTCAATGATAGCTTCTAGGCTGGCACCTTCAACAAGCTCCATCGCAATATAAAAGTACTCTTGGGACATCCCGAAGGAGTACACTTTGACGACGTTTGGATGACTGATAGCGGCGGTCAGTTGCGCTTCGCGCTCAAATTGCAGCGACAACTCGCCTCTCCCGCCGAATTCGGGATGCAGAATCTTTAGCGCTACCAGCCGGTCCAACTTGGAATCTTGGGCCTCGAAAACCAGACTCATTCCTCCTTCGCCAAGCTTTCTCAAGATAGTAAAATGATCAAAATTCCGGCGAACACGAATTCGTTTGCTGCATACGGGACAAGAAATCGCCTCGAACGGGCCGTGGCCAGCCACGTCGAGGCTTGCAGCGCAAACCGGGCATGTATCCAATACTTGCCCGCTGCTTTCGTCTGTATCTGACATGTCGCGGGAAAGTATCATTTCTAGACGATGAGGGCAACGTAGAGCAAGGTTGCCAGTCCTTGACTGGTGCTCCGGCTATGGCAGGGACAGTCTCCTCCCTTAATTACAAATCAATTCAACTCATTGGAGTTCTATTTCACAGACAAGGACGAGAGCGGTCAGCGTCTTGATCGGTACTTAGCCGGACATCTCCCTGAAATCTCCCGATCCCAAATTAAGTCGCTGATCAAAATGGGATGCATTCGGTTGAATGGGCGTAGCGCCAAGCCTAAGCAGCCATTGAGCGCGGGAGACAGAGTCCAAGTATCTATGCCTGATGCCTCTGAAGATGTTGTCGCTCCACAGGATATTCCGCTGACCATACTTTATGAGGATTCGAGTCTTCTCGTCATAAACAAGGAGTCCGGAATGGTTGTGCATCCTGGACCAGGATCCCACGATGGAACACTTGTAAACGCATTACTGTTCCATTGCGATCAGCTGTCTGACACCGGAGGGGCAAATCGGCCGGGCATTGTCCATCGATTGGACAAAGATACTTCGGGGTGCTTGGTAGTCGCCAAAACAGATGAAGTTCACGAGTATCTCACGACTCAATTTGCGGAACGCAAAGTTAGCAAGCGTTATCTGGCCGCCGTCGAGGGCAACCCTCCCTTGGACGCGGGGCGTATCGCCAACAACATCGGACGGCACCCCGTAAATCGCCTTCGAATGAGCGTCGTCGAGCCCCCACTTGGCAAATATGCACTAACCGACTACAAGGTAACGAATAGAATGGCGGATTGTGCGCTGGTGGAATGCCGAATACTAACTGGACGAACTCATCAAATTCGGGTGCATTTTAAGTCCATGGGGTGCCCTTTACTCGGAGACGAGGTGTATGCGCGACCCAAGCGGCAAGCGGTTCCCGTTCCACGCCTAATGCTACACTCGTGGGAGCTTGGATTTATACACCCGACAACCGGGCATCCTATGGCGTTTTCCGCTCCGATACCACGGGAGTTTCAACCGTTTCTTCCAAGTTCCTTGTAGAAGCTAGCCAATCTCACACGCGACAACGATACGACTGAGGCTCTTGCGGAAATCCGTCTAGTATCGCTTCGAGAAATTTTAACGCCGGACCATCGTTGCTCCCAAATGGAAGATTGGAGCGTCCGGAGGGTTTTAATCGCGAACAATAGCGGAAGCGATGTTGCCAAGCGAAGTCGCCTAGAAGTTATTCGGGTGACATATGTAAGGCCTTGATCCAGATAACGCTCACATACCCCTTCCCATTGCCTCGATACCTTCTTGAAGCTGTCGCAATTGATCGGATCCGCTTCTAGAGATCCACCCGCATGTATTATTTGATTCTTGGGCAAATAGCACCTGCCGCGACTCCAATCGACGGGAAAGTCACGAAGAATATTGATCAACTGCAGCCCTTTGCCAAGCGCAATGCCTGCTGGAAGCATTTTTCTAGGCTGGTCATCGAAGCATTCAAGCCCAAGCTCCGAGGAGCAGACATGGGTCCAAAACTCACCGACTGAGCCAGCGACACAGTAGGTATAGTGCTCCAAATCCCCAGGGGTGGCGATGGCGGTGACTGCGGTGTCGCTAAGAAAAGTCTTCATGTCGATGCGCTGCCCTTCGATGATCGTCCTCAGAGTGCTCCTAACTAGTTCTTGCCGAGGTTCGTCAAATGTATCTAGCCAACTGAGGCAGTGATCAAAGCGAGCGAGCAGCGTCGCCTCGCCAGGGTGACTCAGACCACCGGCATGTTCTTTGGCGAATTCTGCTGATATTCTTCGTGCTTCAGCGCAGCCTTCTATGGCGAGGTCAAAATTTGTAAGTATCTCGGTCTTTGTTGCCCTTTGGCCCGATAAAGTGTCTGCTACCGTGTCTGAAGCTCTGGCCAGAAGATAGCCTAGCGCGATGGGGGCTCGCGTGCCCCCAGGCAGCAGCTTGAGTGAGAGGTAGAATGTTCTCGAGACGCTTTTTAGAAGATCGCCCCCTAATTCGGCCTCCCATTGGCTCGCTGACTGAGCTCCCGGCTCCTTGCTCATAATTCTCTACCGGAAAACGAAAATTGAAGATCCGAAACGAGCACCCACAGGCACCAACATTGAATCCAGGAATCCTGGTGCGTCATTTGTATATTCATATCCCATTTTGTCACCGGATTTGTCCCTATTGCAGCTTCTATAAGCATACGGCTGGATCGACAAATATTGACGAATTTGTTGAGGCGGTTCTACAAGAAGCGCATATCTATTCGAAGAAACTGAGCGTTCAACCGGAGTCAATATACATCGGCGGAGGCACTCCTACTTTTTTGAATTCTCGGGCGCTGGGGCGGCTGCTTCAAGGATTACGCGACAGCTTCAATTTCGCAGATCTATCAGAATGGACTGTCGAAGCAAATCCAGCGACTTTCGACCAGTCGAAAGCCTTGCTGATGCGCAAAAGTGGAGTAACTCGGATAAGTTTGGGTGTGCAGTCTTGGGCACATAGTGAGCTCGCATTGCTCGGAAGAGATCATTGCGAAGACGACGTCCTTCATGCGTTCACAGTTTTACGGGATGTTGATATGCCTAGCATAAATGTTGACCTAATGTTTTCGCTGCCATCTCAGACTCTTATTCGATGGCGGGAGAGTCTCGAGCGGACTATTGATCTGAAGCCCGAACACGTTTCGGCGTACAACTTGACGATCGAGGAAGATACCGAGTTCTTCAACAGGCATCAGGCAGGCGATTTCCCCCTATCAGAGGATCGAGACGCAGAGCATTTTTATCTGGCGGATAACCTGTTAGGCTCTGCGGGCTACAAGCACTACGAAATCTCAAACTTCGCTATCGATGGGCACGAATCAGTTCACAATAAGGGGTATTGGATGGGGCGCGATTATCTGGGCCTTGGGCCGAGCGCCGTATCAACGATAAAGCATTGTCGATGGACGAATATTGCGAACACTGGAGAATATGTATCTCGTGCCAAGGGTGGTGGCTCGACAATTAAAGAATTTGAGTATCTCACACCAAACGATCGTACGAATGAAGCGATCGCCCTTCAACTCAGAACAAGCGCCGGACTCAGTTTGGCAAAGTTAGCCCACGTTCCTCTCACTGTAATAGATTCTCTGAGATCCGCCGGGTTTCTCGAGGTGCAAGGCTCCAAAGCTTATCTAACGCGATCTGGATTCCCACTGGCAGACACAATTGCAACAGAGCTCTTCCTCTAAGTTCCAGTTTCATTCGAACGTTGGTGAATCACACGTTGCTTCCCTGCCATCGAAGCTTTTCCCGAAGTATCCCGGAAAAGGTTTGCTCAGGAAGCATAACCAACGGTTGGCGAAAAGGGGCTTTAGAAACTTTGACAGAGGCGCCCTGTGGAATCTCCTGAATAAAGCGGCCATCAACTGTAAGTGCCACATTGTGTTCCTCTTTTAGGGGGGCGATTTCGAGTTCCGCGCTGTCAGGTACTACCATTGAACGATTGGCTAGAGCGTGAGGGCATATTGGGGTCAGTAGGAAAACATCTGCGGAGGGTTCAACAATCGCGCCGCCAGCAGAGAAACTGTACGCGGTGGATCCTGTTGGCGTTGCTACGATGAGTCCATCTCCGCTATAGTTACTAAATAACTCGCCATCAATTTTCGCCTGCAGCGTAATGGTAGTAGAGACTTCGCTTCGATTCATTGCAGCCTCATTCAGGGCGAACAGTGCTGATGACCTGCTTTCAGCCTCGATCGAAACTCTCAGCAGGCACCGATGGCTCAAATTGTAGTTTCCAGCTGACAAAGCATCGACAACCTGTTCGATCTCTTCGAATCGGGCGCATGTTAGAAAACCCAGACGACCCGTATTAATGCCCGCAATGGGAATTGCCAGCCGTCCTAGCTCGTGAACGACTTGTAGTATTGTTCCGTCCCCTCCGAGGGCCAATATCAGATCAGAAACTCCTGCAAGTTCGGCAACAGTGAGACCACCCCCTCGCTCGGCCACCCCGGCAGTTGCTGTTTCTATATGGGTTTCCACACCCGCGGCTGAAAATGCCGCTTCTATTCGCGGAACGGCCTCCTTGACTCCCTCTTTGACCACATTAGCTACGAGGCCGACCGACTCTATCTTTTTCGCTTTATCCATGCCAAAAACTCACGATTCCCCTCTGCACCAGTTATCGGAGATTCTACTACATCTTGCCAAGTGGCATATTTCAGGCCGTTTGCGAACTGATGAATCTTTTCGATCGCTTTCCTATGTAAAGCAGAATCCCGCACTATTCCACCTTTCCCCACGTCGGCTCGTTCGAGTTCAAACTGCGGTTTAATCAAGCAAATCAGATCGCCCCCTGGCTTCATTACCTCAAGTGCCGGCTCCAAAATTTTAGTGAGGGAAATAAACGAAACATCGACAACACAAATATCAATCGGATCAGGGAGGTCAGTTTCTTTGAGGTACCTCGCGTTGAACTTTTCTCTTAGTTGCACCCGTGAGTCGTTTCTCAACTTCCATGCAAACTGATTTGTTCCTACATCTATCGCAAATACCTTCCGTGCGCCACTCTGAAGAAGGCAGTCGGTAAACCCTCCAGTCGAGCATCCAATATCTAGGCAGATAGTATCTTTGACACTAATCTGATAGACCTCAATTGCTCGCTCTAGCTTTAGGCCGCCTCTTCCAACATAGCGAAGTTTCTCCTTGAGCGAAATCGTGACGTCAGAAGAAACGCTGCTTCCAGGCTTGGTGATGAGCTTGCCGTCTGCAGTTACCTCACCAGCCAGAATCAGTCTTTTCGCCCTCTCCCGAGATGCGCATAGCCCCCTATTGACGAGTAACACATCAAGTCTCTCCTTCATACCCAGTGGCAACGGCTATGCCTCGGCGGCAACCGTGTCGGCCTCGTTGATCCTGTCAATAAGCTGTCTTAAGCGTCCATAGTTTCTCCGGTCGGGGACAAAAACTAGACGAGGAAGCTCGAGGATTGCTTCTTCATTGGCTTCTTCTTTCAGTGCGATTGCTTGCCTTATGGAGCCTGACACGACAATGTCTCGAAACTCTTGATTGATGCCGTTCAGAGATGAATCCGTGATTCGAGCATTCAAGCGAATCACCATCTGATCCTTCACGTATCGATAGGAATGAAAAACGCGGTAAAATTTCGTTATCTCTTCGATTGCTTCGTCGAGACTGTCTGTGGCCTTTACGAAGTGAAGATCCTCGGGTGAAATTAGCTCGTGTCGGAGCAAGTGCTCGTGTAGGAATTTCATGAACGTTTTCCAATACGTTCCTCCTGGGGCATCGACCATTACGATCGGATAGATCGTTGCCTTTCCAGTCTGCATCAGCGTTAGGGCTTCGAAACATTCGTCCATTGTTCCAAATCCGCCGGGAAACAAGGCGACAGCATCGGATTCCTTGGCAAAAGTGAGCTTCCTCGTGAAAAAGTAGTTGAACGTGATCAACTTCTCGTCGCCGTGAATGGTCTCGTTTGCCGATTGTTCAAATGGAAGTCTGATGTTGAGCCCGAAGCTACTTTGTCTGCCCGCACCTCGCTGAGCTGCCCCCATAATTCCATCCCCCGCACCGGTGATCGTCATGAAGCCATGCTCTAGCATGCGGCGAGAAAACTCTTCGGCGACTTTGGCTTCTGGGCGATCAGGCGCAGTCCTTGCGGAGCCATACACAACAACTTTTCGGTGGTCTCCGTAGGGCTGGAAAACCCGATTTGCCTCGCGCATCTCTTTTAGACTGCGATTCATCAGCTTTAGCTCCGCTGGACCGATCTCGTCGTGCCCAATGCCAAGCGCAGTGACGATCAGTTCCTCAACGAGATCGCTCTTTTCCCCGCAATTCCAATCCGCGACCAAGTTATGAATCCGTAGATCAATCTCCTTGTCTCCGGTAGAGCCACGATGTCGGGGCAGCGAAAAAATACCTCCACCCGTAAAATCTCGATCCTCGAACTGCTGGACACGTCGTCCTCTCTTCGATTTGCTCATAGTCTAATCAGATGATTAACGCATAGAAAGGGTCTTGATACCATTCGCTGTTCCCGATCGTGCTAGGCAATTGAATCACTCTTCGAATTGCTTTTCCAAGCGAATCGCCCTTTCGAGCGAACTTTTCTCATCAACGCCATCGCATTTTTTCTTTATTCTCCACATGATCCACCCCTTATTGCTCAGCTATGGTCGCGATTACGGATGATATACGAATCGAGTGCACAAGGCAGCTAATTGCCCCGATTATACTCATGCAAGAGCATCCAATTGGAGAGGAGGTGGCAAATCTTGTTTATCGAGCTCGATCAGATGCGGAGAGCATTCTGAAGGGCAAAGATGATCGGCTACTCGTGGTTTGTGGGCCTTGCTCAATCCACGACCCAGCAGCAGCTCTTGACTACGCTTCTCGACTGGGAGACGTCGCCCATCAGATGCGGGAGGACCTTATAATAGTGATGAGAGTATATTTTGAAAAGCCGCGAACAACAGTTGGATGGAAAGGGCTAATCAACGATCCTAAATTAGACAATACCTTCGATATCAACTCGGGCTTGCATATCGCGCGAAAGCTTCTCATTGACATCGCTCAGCTGGGTGTGCCCGCTGGCACCGAGTTGTTGGATACAATCACACCTCAATACATTGGCGATTTGATATCTTGGGGTGCCATCGGTGCAAGAACTACCGAGAGCCAAGTTCATCGTGAACTCGCCTCGGGTTTGTCTGCACCCGTCGGGTTTAAGAACGGAACTGGCGGCAATATTCAGATTGCCATAGACTCGATTCAGGCCGCGACAAACCCTCACCACTTCCTATCAGTAACAAAGAGTGGCGATTCTGCGATTGTTACCACAAGAGGTCATGACTGTTGTCACGTTATCTTGCGGGGGTCTTCCGCTGGGCCAAACTACGAAGCTAAGCAGATTGATGCGGTGGTTAAACACCTAAATGACGCCAGTCTTCCAGCTCATCTAATGGTCGATTGTAGCCATGGCAACAGCTCAAAGGATCATCGGAATCAGCCAAAAGTAGCTGCGGACCTTTGTCGTCAGATCGGGGATGGCTCTCGCTCCATCAGCGCGACAATGTTAGAAAGCTTCATCGTCGAGGGTAATCAGCCAATTCAGGCGACGGAAGACCTCGTCTATGGAATGAGTGTAACCGACGCTTGTATGGATTGGGATGCAACCCTAAGCGTTCTCAAGGGGTTTGCTGAGGCGGTGAGAATGCGCCGAAAGCGAAATTAGTGTCGCCAATTTTGCAGCCTCTACTTTTTGCTTAAGCGATAAAAAAGCCAAATTCCCAATGCGAGGAAGACAATATTTGGCACCCACATGAGCAAATAGGCATGAGCTTTCGGGTCGTCTCGGAAAGTATCGGCAAAAAGAATAAAGAGGAAATATACGCATGCTACCACCATGCTGAGCGCAAAGCCTATGGATGTCTCTCGCCGCTGCGCAGTCACTCCAAGCGGGATTCCCACCAGGCAAAATGTTAGACAGGCAAGAGAAAATGAGAATCTTTTGCTTATCTCGCTCTTGAATCCCGCCCGTAGATCTTCAGGGATATCCACATTGGATCGGAGCTCCGAAACCAACTCTGCCACCGTCATTGTGCTTGGACGAATTCGCCGGTGCTTTTTCTGAAATTCCTCTAGCGATATGCTGACAGGAATGACCTCCCCATGAACAGGCGTCACGCCCTGTAAGTTTCTCGGATCGTCGGGGTCCTTGTTTTCGATGTGAGCATCGTGAAGCAATAGCTCAATGAACACCTCTCCTTCAACCTCGTTCCGTTCGACGGTAACCCGTTCAGCGTCGATATACTGGGTCGCTCTTCTCGATTCGCCAATCTTCATGAGCTGCATGTTTCGCAGTTCCCAGTCGCCTGTGTCCGGAGACCGCTCTTTTCCCTCAACCAAGATTATGTATCCAGGGAACATGTCGACGACTTCGCCTTCGGCAAAGAAGACCAATGGATCTTCAGTAACCATATCGACGATCATCTCCTTCATCTCCTTCTGGGCGCGCGGCGCAATGGTGACGTTGAGGAAATAAGAGGCAACGCTAAGGCCAATCGCAATTGCGAATACTGAAGCGCTGATGCGAAAAGCGCTGAGCCCGGCCATTCGCAAAGAAATCAGTTCGTTGTCTGCGGATAGGCGACCAAAAACCAACAAAACCGCTGTCAGAAACCCCCACGGAATGGTAAATATCAGCGAAAACGGGAGCACGTTCATCACGAATTGAACGACGTAGCCTATGTCCAAGTCCGGCCGCTGAACCAGTTGATCCAATAATTCGCGGAAAATGTTTCCGAGCACAAGGACTATGCTTAATACTGCCACCGCGAAGACGGTCGCAGAAATTACCTGTTTGCCGATGTAGCGATCAATTGTCCTCACCTGCCGACCTACGCAGACTGAATCAACAGCACGGACGTGATGCACGCAATGCTAAAAGCGCGAAAGCCTTTGACTTGCGGCTTCCCCTCTTTATTCTCCCATCAATTGCAAAGTCGACCCGGAAGCTTGTTGGAATAGCTCAGGTGTCCAATATCTAGAAAGCCCATTGAACCGGGTGCAAGCTAGATTGCCGCAGGCTATCCATACAACGCTGAGCCCTTTTAGCAAGCGCTTCTTGAAGCGAGAAATCCCGCATGCACACAGAATGATGATAGCCCCTAGAGATTCCACTTCGATCCCTTTTCCTTCGAGCAAACGTATCTATGCAAAAGGGGCGATACACCCCACTCTGAGGGTGCCCATGCGCGAGATTGGCCTATCGGATACGATCGGCTCCACTGGTTCCCGCTCCACAAATCAAGCAGTCAGAGTCTACGATTCGTCTGGCCCGTGGGGCGATACCGAATTTGAAGGTGACGTAGAGCAAGGCCTGCCGGCTCTTAGACGGGACTGGGTGTTATCTCGTAAGGATGTCGACGAGTACACCGCTCGAACTGTAAAACCTGAAGATAACGGCTATCTCTCAGAAGAACACTCGGAGAGTTTCAATCGAAAAGCTAGCCGGCAGAATCGCCTCAAGGAATATCCTGGCAATGTGCGGAAGCCTCTCTGCGCGACAAGCCACCCTGTTACTCAACTTTGGTATGCGCGGCAAGGAATTGTGACCCCTGAAATGGAGTTCGTTGCAATTCGGGAAAATCTCGGGCGGATAGAAGCTTATGAATCCAGCGCCGAAGATTGTTCCCGCCATCTTCGGAATTTTCAGCATCCCGGCGAATCGTTTGGCGCAGAGACACCTAGGCTCATTACACCTGAGTTTGTGCGAGATGAAGTAGCCAGGGGGCGAGCTATCATACCAGCAAATATCAATCACCCCGAGCTTGAGCCGATGATTATCGGCAGAAACTTCTTAGTGAAAATAAACGCAAACATTGGCAATTCCGCCGTTACTTCGACGATTGACGAAGAGGTGGAAAAACTCCGGTGGGCAACTCGGTGGGGCGCAGATACGGTTATGGACCTTTCTACGGGGAAGAATATTCATGCCACCCGGGAATGGATAGTTCGCAACAGTCCGGTTCCCATTGGAACCGTCCCTATTTATCAAGCTTTGGAAAAAGTAAACGGACGGGTGGAGGACCTTTCGTGGGAAGCTTTTCGGGATACGTTGATCGAACAGGCCGAGCAGGGAGTCGACTATTTTACCATTCATGCCGGCGTCCTTCTTCGATATGTCCCAATGACTGCCAAACGGACCACCGGTATTGTTTCCCGTGGCGGCTCGATC
>JBCCEO010000240.1:0-10227 GCA_039030255.1 Planctomycetota bacterium
ATGACTGGGAAGAAGGTCAGAGTTTGCATTGAGTACATGCTGCCAGTGAGTCACTAGTGACAAGAGTATATACATGTATGTTATGTACTCTTGCTAGTGATGATTGTGGGTTGCTACAAAGCAATAGAAGGCAGCCCAAGACCGTCGGTAGATTTTGGTCAGCCGATTCAATTTACCAAGGCCACTTACGCATTAATGGCATTCAAAATTACCATGCAGTTAAAAGTTTTCAGTTTCAAATGAAGGCGTGTTTTCCAACCAACGAATTCCAACTCGCGGGTTTACCCGCAACCATGCACTCAGTTTCGATCGGCGAGGATATCACATTCACCCCAAGTCCGTGATTCTCGCCAATATTAGATCGAGTCTGCAACTAGACGCAATTGCAGCAATTAAGGGTTCTTTAGCAACCATTCTCCAGAAGCATTGGAAGTTATTGAATGCAATTGCCCAAAGTCTTCTCATCAAAGCATGGACCGGGTTAGGGAACGTGGAGTGGTTCCCCAATCAAATAAGAGCTTGTAGAAGGAAGCTCCACATGACGCGGCGAACTTTTCCCTAAGAGGGCTCAAGAGGCGGATAATAGCCCGCAATAAAGACAGGACTGAGTGCGGTCAACAATGGAAGTCGATTAGCGACCTTCGAAGCCCTTCTATCTCGCACCAATCTGCATCCAGCCATCATCTATTTGGATATGGCTGAGTTCCATATTGGGCGCGTTTGGCAAAAACTTCTTCAAGTCCAACTTTCCGAGCACGATTTCTTCTTTGAAGATCGGTTCCATTTTGGCTTTCGCGCCAGATTGCTTGCTTGTCCTTTCGATGGCACTACGAACCGTAGGAAGCTCCACCGAAATCTCGCCTTGACGCTTCAGCGTGAGATTTCCCGCCTTCAGAACTGGCATGTATGCGACTTTTACGCGTGCGTATTCAACTTGATTGTCCTTGCCATCTAGCCGGCGGAACAGCAGCTTCAGTGCGACTTGCCCTTCGTCAAAGGCAACATCAATCGGGTTGAAAGGTGTCATCGTGGCCACAAACGGCTCAGGGTTCGGTTCCAAGTTTTCGGGGACTTTGCCAAGGAGTTGCTTGGCAAGATCAGGAATCTGATACTCCTTGATTGTTCGGTCCGCCAAAAACGAATCGAGAACGTTGATGGCCATTGACTGATGTAGCTCAATGACGACATCGGCGCCCAACGGTTTGGGGAGCTTACAGCTTTCCTCTGCAGCCAATTGATAAGCGGCTGCCTGAACCACGTTACCGTGCACCGCATCATGGGAAGAATTTGCCCCAACTAACGGCCTAGGAATCTCGAATCTCACAAATTCCGGACGTGGATTGCTCTTTGTTTCCTGAAGCTTCGCGCGAGCGATCTGAAGTTGTTCTTCCACTTGGTCATCATATTGTCGACGCAGTTTGTTTTGCATCCGGCGTTCAGCAATTGCATCGGCCTGCGGTTTTTGTTGAGCGACTTTCTTTCGCGCAATCTTGCGAACAATACGCAGCTTATGGGAAATCGAGTTGATTTGCGTAGACGTGTCTGTACAGACGATAGCTGGAGACGAACTTAACGAATCCAGGGAAGCGTAGAGCAACTTGCTTAGCGAAACGGTAGACGAACTGGTCGTTCCTAAAACAACGCCTCGGTTGAAACCTCGATTATCGCTCGTCAGCGTTCCATTCAGGCTGAGTTGAATGGAAACCCCGTTTGGCATTGGCATCAGGTCTGCCATCAAATTGCCTTGCAAACAGGCGTTGCCAATAACCCTGGTACCCAAGATACACTCATTCACAGGGCTGGGCTTTGCGACCGGATCAGAAAGCAGTCGATTGACGAATCGTTCTCGGGCAAATACTTGTAAATTGGGCTGGCCAAAATATGCACGCATTTCAGAAATCGCTTCAGGTGTTTGCTCGCATTCGTAAAGAAAGTTCACGACTCTCCCTACATCGCGCGACAGCTTAAATCGATCCTGCGAAGCTTCCTCGGAATCTAGACTGGCCAATAGCCGATCCACGTAACCATTTAGATTGCGCATCGTACGATCTGTAGTCATCCCGTGTCGCAGGGCACGCTTAGTCTCACCGAGTGCGGAACGCAGTTCCGCCAGCGCCGAGCTTTCTAGGCCAGGATAGTTTTGTGCAAGGTTTCTTTCCAACTCTGCTATTTTGTCAACGTCCGGCAATTCCTTCTCAAGTTCCGCCTTGATGGTTGCAAGTCGCAAGAACTTGGCCCATTTGTTGCCATTGCTTGTTCCGATTGCAATGTAACTTTCCGCCCGAACGATTGCTTTAGTCAAACGATTCTTGGCCGCCTCCAAAGTTGGAAGATTGTCGGCTGACAACTCCAACTTCGCCTTCTCCACCGCAGACTTGAGTTGCAAATTGCGCATCGCTCTGGCACTTAACGAACTGGCGGACGAGGCGGAAGCGCTCACTACGGGCTGATTCAATGCATTCCCACTCATCTCAGGAACAATAACGTACGACGGAGATTTTACACCCCCACCCAATGATCCACTTGACGAATGAGAAGACGGACTGATGGAATAGTATTCGGCCGTGCGGACTGAATTTTGTGCTAGCAATCCAGAAGCTTGAATTCCAAGCAGCCATACTACCGCTGAAAGGATTACGGACAAGTTGCGCCAATTTCGTGCAGAATTGCAGCAGTCCATTTTCTGAGATTCCAAGTTAAATCGCTATTGGGGCCTTTTTCGCCTGCCGAGGGTCAAGGCGTGTAGAATAAGAAAAGTCACTTCAAGATAGGTAATATCTTATTTGCAGAAAAGAAAGACTGGCTCGAGTTGTCCAAATTTCCGCTCTTTCCCTTTCCTACGTGGATTTATCGCGTGTATTCCGCCAAAACCCATGTCTTTTCTTTAGCCCTCTTTGCCAGCATTGCAATCGCTTGCCCTCCAAAGCACGGTTTCTGCTTCAATAACCTGCAAAGCGACGAAGCTAGCCCTGCACACGATACTGCAAAATTAACCGCCATTGTCATCGAAGCATTCGACACTGTTCACGAGGGCTGGAGTTCCGACGAAGTCTTACTTGCAGATGGCCGACGCCAAAATTTTGTGACCGAATGCAATCGCATTGCAAAGGCCCAAGAGCTCGCCACCCAACCTGCGGACATCTGGTGCCTGTCATTGCTCAAAGCACGCAAACGTGGGGGGTTGCTCGCTAGAGCTACGCGAAGAGCTGGGCCACTGGATAAAAGCTTGCCCGATAATCTTTTTGTCGAACAAATTCGCTCTGCTGCCGAAATCGCCGCGCGACGCCTCTTCGACGAAACTGGAAAAGACACGGATACCATATTGGTCGATGAAGCATCTCGACTCCGATTCGACAAATTGGCTTCCAAACTAGCGCCAAAAGCAGAATCTTATCTACTACGAAAATCAGCCCTTCAACTTCGAAAAGCGGGCAAGCTGGAACCGGAATTGCTAACTCGAGTCACCGACTGGAAGCGAGATTTCCTGGATTCAAGCGCTCAAGAGCTAGCAAGCAACCCAGACTCGATTCCCAATTCTCCTGGCGTCTATATTTTCTACGATGCGACCGGCTATCTCTATATTGGTCAAGCAGTCAACTTGCGCACCCGGCTAAAAAACCATTTGCGCGGCTCTGACCGAGCCGCTCTTTCGCAGTATCTCGACAAAAGCGATACTTCCAAAGTATTGGTGGAGCTGCACGTATTCACAAAGGATTCGCCCGGCAAAAACGAACGAATCCGCCGAGCCTACGAATCGGAATTGATTCGCACGCGAGCTCCGCGATTGAATATCGCCAAATAGGATCAGAGGATCAAACGGAAACATCGGTGCTAGCGACAGAGATTATTGCCCGTAAACGAGACCAGAGCGTTCTGAGTCTGAAAGAAATCCGCTTCATGATCGAAGGCATGCTCGACGAAAGCGTGCCAGAGTATCAAGTTTCTGCATGGGCGATGGCTATTCTAATTCGAGGAATGACTGCCCAAGAAATCGCCGACTTGACCCAATGCATGCTTGAGAGTGGAAGTTCTTTGAAGGCGGGCGAAAGCTCCAACTTGCGTGTCGACAAACACTCGACTGGCGGACTTGGCGACAAAGTTTCGTTGGTGCTTGCACCACTGCTTGCCTGCGAAGGACTCGATGTGCCAATGCTGAGCGGCAGAGGACTTGGGATCACCGGCGGCACCTTGGACAAACTCGAAGCCATCGAAGGCTTCCGCTGCGATCTCAATGAGAATGAAATCGCTCAACAAGTCGACAACATCGGCTGTGTCATCACGGGCACCACTCCAAACATCGCGCCTGCGGATAAAAAACTTTACGCACTCCGCGACGTTACTGCCACTGTGCCCTCTGCCGCGTTGATCACTTCCAGCATTCTGTCCAAGAAGCTGGCGGAATCCTTGGATGCACTAGTACTCGACGTAAAATTTGGCTCGGGATGCTTTATGAAAACCCGCGCCGAAGCCAAGTCGTTGGCAACGACACTTCGTGACACCGGTGCATGCCTAGGCCTGAAGACTTCCGTCGTTCTATCCGACATGAATCAGCCACTCGGACGGATGGTTGGCAATGCTTGTGAAGTCAACGAAGCCATTCAAGTTCTCCAGAACTTAGCGCCCGACAATAACTTAGTGCCCGACGATGTAATCGAGCTTACGCTGCGACTAGGTGCCGAAATTCTTCAAAGCACGAACAAATGTAGTACCATTGCTAATGGAATGGGACGTCTGCTTAAGCACTTGTCTGATGGCACGGCCCACCGCCGCTTTGTGCAAATGATCGAACAACAAGGCGGCAAGTACCAGGACAAACTTGAGTTAGAAGCAACGCACCCAGTTTTGAGCGAGAAGAATGGCTGGATTGCTGCCATCGACGGTGAAAGACTAGGGCGTGCGGTCATCGAGATGGGCGGAGGTCGCCGCTTACTTGGCGACGAACTCAATCATCGCGTTGGACTAGAAATGCTCGTCGAAATTGGCGAGCCCGTTGAGTTGGGCCAACCCATGCTGAACCTTTTCTGCTCCGACCTGTCCTTACGCGATAGAGTTGCCAAGCAACTTCAGTCTGCAATTAGTGTTTCCAACACCCAAGTCGCAGCCATCCGCCTGATCGACGACTTCGAGTAAGACGGCACCTCAAGTTCTTCCATGCACGAGAGCCTCCTGCCATTACTCGCTCGATTTGTCCGCTCAACTTGCATATTCAGACTTCGCCCAAAAGGCATGTTGACAGTCCGAATATCCGGTCGATAATTTGAACCACATCAACTGCGGGGGATTAGCTCAGTTGGGAGAGCGCTTGCATGGCATGCAAGAGGTCAGGGGTTCAAGTCCCCTATCCTCCACCTCAAATAGACCCAGTGTGTCCAAGTGATTCACTGGGTTTTTTCGTGTTCTGATCGCGTTGGTCAGATTCGGTGTATGGACATCGCTTGCCACGGTTACACGCCTGGGAGTGCAGTCTTGCGTGCAACCGCATTGCCCACCAGTTCCAACGACGCCAGCGCTGACACACAACCATTCAGCATGTTCATTGATGATTATCAACAGAATAAATTCACGTGCTCGGCTGCCCTACACCTCTTGACCAGAAGCTTCGTGCTAGGCTCAGCATCAAGAGAGTGCTATGTCAAGATTTTCTAGAAGGCTAATTTTCGACTCAGTTTTACAATGACGACGAGAACTATCTAAGATACATGTTTACCTTTCGAGCTATTCCTCCAGTCCAGAGATCCTAGTTCTATGCAGATTTCGCCTATTCTAACTTCGCTCACAGTTCTAATGACTTTAACAGAAGGTCATCTAGCTGCAGAAACGAAGCAACATGACTTCAAAGGCGCGGCGACAGCAGAGGTTTACAAGGAAGCTTCAGGCGACAAGCTTTGGATCTATCGCTTTGATCCAGATGGTCATGATGCAAGCCAACATAAACGCCCAGCCGTGGTGTTCTTTTTCGGAGGCGGTTGGAACGGCGGAACGGTAACGCAGTTCGAACAACACTCGAAGTACCTCGCGTCGCGCGGCATGATTGCGTTCGTGGCAGATTATCGCGTCAAGTCGCGGCAAAAGACGGCACCAGATGCTTGCGTCGCAGACGGCAAATCCGCGATTCGTTGGGTTCGAAAAAATGCGGAACGGCTAGGGATCGATCCAAATCGAATTGCGGCAGGAGGCGGATCAGCCGGTGGCCACGTAGCGGCTACAACCGGGATTTGCGATGGACTCGACGATGCATCCGAAACGAATTCGCCCGTTAGCTCTAAGTCAAACGCACTGTTGCTGTTCAATCCGGTCTACGATAACGGTCCCAAGGGCTATGGACATGATCGAATTAAGCAGTGGTATCCCGCAATTTCTCCAGCAAACAATATCACGAAAGACGATCCACCCACGATTGTTTTTCTAGGTTCGAACGATTCCCTCATCCCAGTCACAACAGCAGAGGATTTTGACAGGAACCTTAAATCAGTTGGTATCACTTCAGAACTCTGGATTTACGAAGGGCAACCACACGGATTTTTCAACGAAGGAAAGAGCCAGGAGTCCTTTCTAGATACTGTTTTAAAAATGGATGCTTTCCTAGTGAATCTGCAGTGGCTGGAAGGCGAGGCGGACAAAGCAAAGCTGCATTCTCTACTTAAGAATCCGAAAGCTTCAGAGTCCACCTTCCCCAAAACAGAAAGAAGAAATCGGGCAAGTAGCCTTCGTGATTCGCTCTAAAGAGGTCTCAATTGGTAGCCCAACCTTCCGGATACGCGCCGACACTTGCTTGCGGGCATGATGTTGGCCTTCCAGCATGAACCTCGCCGCGTGAGCAAGATACGACAACCTTTTAGGTCGTCTTTCTTCGACGTCCAATCCCTGTTTCTTCGAAAACGGCAGCAACCACATCATAACACTTTTTTGCAGCTGCAAGCGGATCGTACCCAGTCTTGCTCCACACCATTCCACTTACTTCGCAGTTGATGTCGCCTGAATAACCACCTTGATTTAATCCTGAGAGAATCTTCGCAAAGTCGATAGTTTCGGCGGATCCAGGCAATTTGAATACCACTCGCCCCGCTTCCTCCACCGCGTCTTTGACAGCCACGTGCACCGTATAGGGCAAGGATGTTTCAACAGTTTCTTCGATTGACATTCCCCGAAAGGCGTAGTGGCTATAGTCATAGACCATTCGCAGGCGAGTCGGATTGCCCAATTGTTCAAAGAGCCACACAGCTTCCTCAGGTTTTGAAACAACGCCACCACGATGGGGCTTAATAGCAATCGTAGTCTGCGTCTTTTCTGCAAGCTCAGCCCACGCGCCCAATCGATCGCGAAGTTCACGTTTCTTCTTCGAAAAAACCCCGCCACCCAAAACTGTCTGCACCACGGGAGCCTGCTGCTCTGCCAGGTCGTGAGCCAACTCGCAGGCCAATTTCAGCCGCTCTAACGCAACTCTCTGCTCAACGTCGCTTGTTGGGTAGACATGCTCCATGAGCGAAGTCAAAGTGAGCGGTGAATCGGCGATCTGCGTGGCAAGCTGCTTACGTCTCGATTCAGAAAGTTTCGCCGAATCGGCGTCCCAGCCCTTGCGAACGATAATCTCGACAGCATCAAAACCAATTGCGCTCAGCCTGCGAATCGCTTCCTCCGTCGTCCAAGTCTTACATCCGTAGGTGCTAAAACCAAGGTAACAACCTTGATTGGGCGAGCTACCACGTAGGATCGAGCCTTGGGTTGCGGCCAATGCGACGGACACCTTCATTAATGTTCTTCGATCGAGCATTTCTATTGCGTTCTATTGGTTTTGCTGGAATGCCGTGCTGACTTAATACAGTATCGGCAGCATACGCGAGCAAGAATCTTTCTCTTACTTGGGGCGTATCGACTCAACCAGCGGCAGAGAATTTGTCGATCACGCCCGCTCAGCATAGTAGTCTATGGAATCATGCTGCGTTGGATTAAGATTGATTGCTAGACGACGACCAACGTTCACCAAGACTCCCGCCGATTTGCTATTCCTGACAGTCTTTGACCATTGCGATCTACGTTTCGAAGTTGCAATGTTTCCATGTCGCCATGAAACACCTTCCTTTCAAAGAGATTCTCACGCCCATCGCGGTTTTGGCCTTCGCTTTAGGTACGCCATCTTTGGCTCAGGATCCGCTTCTGCTTGAAACCATTAAGAGATCCAAGGAAGCACGCGACGCAAATGCCTCCATGCTGAGAACTGCCGTTGCGACAGGAAAGATCAAATACAGCCTACAAAGTCCGAATCAAGAGCCCGTACAGATACTGGATGCCGACATCCAAGTTTTTTACGAAGCTCCTAAATTCAGGATCCACTTGGCCTACGAGACTTGGCTCAAAGAACAAACAAATGACGGCACCAAGTCGGCAGTGGAGTTCAAGAAATGGCTCCCCTCGTCAATCTCAGAACAAGTCATCATCTACGATGGAAAACACATCACGACCGTGTCGAAACTTCGGCCCTCACCAACGGATGCAAGGCCTGAAAGCGAAGGCTCAGTTTGCTTTAGTTTCAGTAAGATGGGAATCATGCGCGGTGCTGGTTTTCCCTTTGAAGATCCAATCACGCTTTGGAGCCAGCCTTTGCAATTGGAAAATTTGGACACCAAGAACACAACGTTGACGCCGTTCACTGGTGGTGGCTACACGGGTTTGCTCACTAAGAATACGTACCGCATGAAGTTCTTCATGTTTTCCGATTTCGGATACGATTTGCGAAGAGTCAGCAGTTATCGGACCGGCGAATCGCAGCCCTTTCGCGACTACCTGTTGCACTGGGAGGAATCCAATGGAGCGTTTTATGTTCAGAAGTTCACCAACGTTGTTGCGACTGCGAATCAAAACACGGGCTCAACGTCGCCCACTTTGAAACGACTTAGCATCGAGTACTCGAATTTTGAGGCCAACGTACCCATCGATCCCGCAGCATTTACTCTAGAATCCGTTTCTGTTCCCGCAGGCACTGTTTTCCTCGACAAACGAGCTAATGTTGGCGGCGGACCTAAAAAGCTAGTCTATACCGATTCTGGTTTACAGAGTCTGGATGAAGTTGATACGAAGGAAAACGGGCTTTAGATACAGCGGCAATAATTTTTGACTAGCCTGATTCAGGTGCACCTATCTGCTTCTGGTAGAATTCAATTTGATTGGGACCTCGGTAGAGGACGAGGCAGGCAAACGGTCTAGCGAATTCGCGGAAAACACTTCGCAAGAAAAACTCTTCCCCTGGCCAAGCATAAGCAAAGACTGCATCGAAACTTGCGAAACTGCTTCTTTGCAATTCGTAAACCGCTGGCAACTCGCACTTTAGGCTCACTCGTGGATCATCACTTTGCGCCAACTCTACTGCGCCCTCAGGTAGAAAATTCCCATTCCAGATTTCTGGTTTCGCAATTTGCGAAGGAAGTGTGGCAAGACATTTTTGAGCCGCTTGCACTAGAATTAATTCGGACTCGACCCCAATAGCCTGATACCCAATGAACTGAGCAATTCCCGACACTGCAGCAAAGCCGCAGCCACATTCAAGAAAGCGATTCTCGGCGGGCCAACAATTCTGCTTGGCCTGCCAAGCCTGAAGCGCGAGCAGCGCTTGTGCGACTTCAAAGTAATCGCATTCCGTCCATTCGGGATGCGGACGCTGAGGCAGACGGTCCCAGAACGAGCGCGCAAACTGGCTCGCCGATTCGACCCATTGCAACAAGCCTTCCGGCCAGACGGACTCAGAATACTGCTCCAGCTTCAAATGAAATTGCGTCAGCTTATTCCCGCCATTCAATTCAGTTTTCCTCGTGGGTCGCGCGAAGGGCGAGAATAGCACGTTCAAAGTCGCTGTTAAAATTTTCCAGCTACGCAGACTTCGAGTCATGCGCAAGTCTCCAGTGGTTTGCCATTCTCCAAACTTTTCAGGAAGATTCCTACCTAACCGGAATATCCGGCACTACTGCTGCCGCCACCATCGTATCGCGTCGCTTCAAGTACTTGGCCCGAATTTGAGCCCCGCGAACGTCGATATCGCGTTGAGTGTAGCTGCGCTTTTGAGTTCGTACGTACGAAGTATAGAGCTTGCAATGCTACAACGTTTTTGCAACCGACGATATTGCGGACTTCAGGGAGCACTAGGGCATGTCCACGGCTACTACATCGGCCACGCGCCAATTCCCAATTGTTTTATCTACCAAAACGCAGGCGCCCACTGACCGACTTCTTGTGAAG
>JBCCEO010000241.1:0-10224 GCA_039030255.1 Planctomycetota bacterium
ATCGCTGTTATCGCAAGCCCGAAACACTCCAGTTGAATCCTTCCAAGCCCAGCGAAGTTTTTGGGCATCTTTATCTCAATGGCTGGGGGCAACAGAAACCAAGCGAAGCAGCTGCCAAACACGCGATTCCTCCGCCCTATCCAGTTTCCGAACAAGCATGGACCTCGACCTCCGCGCATGGAAGAGACTACAGACTCGAAGTGAAGTTGGTGTTGCTGGGCACAATTCAGGAATTTGAACCTGGTAAGCTGCCGCCACAGAGCTGGTATTGCCCGCCAGAGATGCTAGAGCGTTACGAAGAAGCCCAGCAAAACGAAACTTCAAATTGACGCATCACTCTTGCTCAACACTTGGCGTCAGCAACGTGTCGGCATGCTCGCGGACTTCCGTTCGGGCCTTCCCAAGCCACCGGGCGACACCCGGAGGCAAAGGAGGAAGCTTGACTCGTTTCATGACGCCATTGAGCCGCATAAGTAGCAATTCGTCATCGTAGTAGTCGGCTAGAAATCGTTCTTGAATGAAACGCGGTATAAGAATCGTCATCAGCGTTACGGGCTTGCGGCAGATCTTGTTGGCCGCCGCTTGAAGTTTCTCCACGTCGAGCGACTCAAGGTTGTCGTAGTAACGGTCCAGAAGCGTTGGATCACGTTCACAAAGCACTGAATCGAGAAGCAATTCAATACTAATGTGCCCCACAAAACTACACTGGTGCCCCATTCCTTGCCCTACGACTTCGCGAAGCTCCACGGCAAAATGAGTACACATTAAGTTGAATTGGTCGCCCATATGAAACCAACGGTCGTCATCGTGATGTTGCACACAGCCGCGGGCGACTGCAGCAACAACCGGATCGGGATCCTCGGTCACTGGCAACGCGAATTGTCGCCGAGCCCGATTCTTGCGATCGATGACACTCATCCAATCGGGCATTCCTGTGGCGGCCGCGAAATACGGATCATCAAGGAATCGATAGGCGTGCGACAAATAGTTCAAGCAATCGTCCCGGTCTGAAGCCTGCGTTGGTTAAAGACAGTCAATTCTAGCAGATTGATGTTTTTCCAATTTGCGAAGACAAATTCCGTAGGATTGCAGCCAAGATTACTTTCTCTCTGTCACCGACGGGCCCAAAACCTCCAACGCCTCTTTCGCGGCTTGCACCTCGACGTCGAAGTTGGCACACAGGAAACTGCACAACCACGATTCTCTTCAATCTCCACAACTTCATGACTTACATACTGAACAAACGGAGTAGCCTGAGAGATAGAATCGTAACAGCCTTCGACTTCGGATTGATTACGCTCCGCAATCTCGTCGACAGCAGGAAGGTTTGGAGAAGGATCAGGCGTTGGCTGGGGTCGTTGCTGTAACTCCAACGAACCATCCTGAATCTCCATCCGGGCCAGGTCTTCCGTCTTAATGCGGTTGGTATTCACACGAATCGTGGCTGTTTGACCGTTCTCCCAGCTCACATCGGCTTGGAGGATGCCATTCTCGTCCAGCCAGCTTTCGATCTCCGCTCCGGCCAACCGTTTCCGGAGACCGATAAGCTCTTGCATGAGCTCTTCAAACTTTGCTTCGAATCCAGGTGTCTTTTCCCAGTCTTCGGGCTTGTACTCGAAGAAGGAAAGAGTCTCCGCGCCGCCCAACATGGCCTGGTAAGCCATCACCCGCAATTCAGGAATCTGCGGCAACTCATTCTTAGGCGCCAAAATCCAAGTCTGCAGAATCACCAACTTGGGAATATCTACGCCAGCAATCCCCATCACGCGATCACTCCGGCGCATCATCAAGTACACATCGCGGAGCGGTTTTTCGTAAAGATCTGGATAAGGCATCAGCCGCATGACATCCGCCGCGCGATAGAGCTTGGCAAAATCGTCATAGTAGCGCTGGTCCCAAGAATCGATTGGCCCCCAGTAGGAGATCTCCAGCCGCGCATTCTGCATACTAGCGTCCATCTGAGGCTTCAATTTTTGGTACAGATCGATATAAAACTCAAAAGGAGTATTGGGCGTATTGCGTTCTGGCTCGTCCATAATGCTGATGCCCGCCAACCGACCCTTTTCGACTTGGCGGGAAAGATCCAGCGAGCCGTCAATCACTTCCTGTTTGGTTTCTGGCGTCCACCAGTTTGCGATGACGACGTCGAGGCCAAGCCGTGTGGCTTCCTGGTGCAGAGGAGCTCGATCCAAGATCACTTGATCAAAACCCATCGCCTTGACCTTTTCCAATTCTTCCACTGAATGCGGATCGTAGATTTCGAATCGCTCCGTCACGCGGGATAGAGTTTTCTTGCCGTAAAACTCAGAGTTTTCGATGGGAGGAAAACGCTCGGCTGGGGTGTCTTGCTGTGCGCTAGCGAGGTTGGATACTGAAATTGCTACCGTGAGCGCAAGAAAAGAGAAGAGAAAAGGTCTCATTGCTACCTAGGATTTTGAGAAGACGAGGAAGGTATTGGACACAATTCTATTTCGCCTGCGATCCATTTGTGTTCCTAGTTTGAAAAAACGGCATTTCTCGCATCCGACTTACGTTTCCAGTGCTCCAATCCTTGACAGGGCCTTTGACTGGAAAAACTCATCTTCCATCAGCTCAAGTGGAGCGTAGTTGGGATGCCGCGATTCCTTGTAAGGATCATTCTGCTTCGTGTTGTAGCAGCAGATCAAAGACCAACGCGGATCAAGACTGGTGTTTTGATCGGAACGATGTAGCAAGTTTCCGTGGAAGAACAAAGCATCGCCAGGATTCATTTCAACGTGCAAAAGTGGCATTCGCTGCAAAACTGCATCGACGCGCTCTGGATCCGCTCCAGTCTGTCCGCCGACTTTCAAGTGATTCATGCGTCCCAAATGATGGGATCCGGGAATCACCTGCAAACATCCGTTCTCTTTACTGGCACGATCCACGGCAATGAAGCAGCTGCCCATCGAAGGAAAGAGACAACCAAAATCGTACCAGTATCCGTAATCTTGATGCCACTCCCATGCTCCACCAACGAGCGGTTCTTTGAGCATCATTTTGTGATGATAGTGATAAACCTCGTCACCTAAAAATGCACCCATGTTGGCTGCAACGCGTTTCGACCGAACCACATCCGCGTAAAGATTATCTTCCAAATCATTGCTAAGCGATAAGGTCGTCGTGCCACCCGCTGCATCGGACCGAGACGTTGCTTTGGCTTGAACCTGCTGGTCAGCCCTTGCAAACCTTGACAATAGTTCCGTTTCAATGTTGCTAAACAGCTCTTTCGCAAGGTAATAGCCCTGCGATTGGAACTGCTCGATTTCTTGACTATCCGCGGTGAAATGTGCCATCAGCCTCTCGCCTGAATGAAGTAGTTGAATCACTAACTTATATGAAAAGCTTGAATCCCGTTCATGGCAAGCCACAACACCCTTTTTTGCTGGACCAATTACCATCGCTACAATGGAACTCTAAGCTTTTCCGAGAAAGGGTTGTTAGTCCTATGAGAATCTTTTTCTTGACCTTCGCCAGTACCCTCTTTCTTTCCGCCCAATTGTTGCCGGCTCAATTACGCTTCAAAACGGAAGAATTGGCGACACGCATCGAAGCCGGCCAGTCCGTGCGTACAGCGGACATCAACCAAGATGGCAAAGTCGATATTTGCGTCGTGGATAGCAAGCGAATTCTTTGGCTTGAGAATCCAACATGGAAAGAGCACGTTATCTTGAGTTCAAAAGTAGAACTTAAGGATGTCTGCATTGAGCCAAGAGACTTTGACAGAAATGGCAAAATGGATTTGGCTGTCGGAGTGGAATGGCGCAGCGATATACCCAACCCACGGGCAGTAGTTGGCAAGCTCGAAAACACTGGTGAGGAGCCTTGGAAATTTCATCCAGCCCGAAAGCAGACCGCCGATCATAGCATTCATTGGGTGGACCTCGATCACAACGGACGACCTTGGCTAGTCGTATCCGAAATCAAGGATTCTACTGAAGCAAGTTTGGAAGAACGCAAGATCCGCTTGCTTGCAATACAACCTTCAGCACCTGGCAAACTATGGACAACTCGAGTTCTATGGGACTCCCTTCAGTTACTCTACAGATTCGATCCCAAAGACTTTTTGGAAGGCAACAAAATGCCTTTGGCGACCCGAGCCTACATGCCCGCGGAGATTCTAACCAAGAATCAGCGTGAGGCTCTTTTGCAACTAGCGAACAGCCGCGTTCCAATTCTTCCCAAGCGAGGCGCCGGCCAAGTCCGTCCAGGTCACTTGCATGACGGAAGCCCCTTTCTGGCAGTGGCTCAAACCGAAGCTGACAACAGACTCGTGATCTATTACCCAACCGCTTGGCAGCAATCGGTGCAACCTTGGATTAGTACGAAGATCGACAGCAAGAACGCTCGTGCGCAAGTGCTCGCCTGCGGCAATCTCGATCAAGACAAAGAGCATGAAATCATTGTCGGTGTGCGCGAAACAGAAAAGGATACGCGCTCAGTGGATGGATTGCGCGTCTATGACCAGAAGACTCCGAAACGCGAGTGGCTTCGAATTCAACTGGATTCCAATGGCGGCACCCTAGCGGACCTCACCATTGCTGACTTGGATCAAGACGGGGACAACGAAATCATTGCCCTGGGCAAATCACCGGCAAATCTCAAAATCTACTGGAACGAGCGACCGTAGATTCCAGGGGGAAAACAGCCTAGCAACATTTCGTCAGTCCAAATAACTACAATGGTCGCCAAAAGATCACCCAGAGGACAACCCATGCTCGCCCCAAAAATCTTTCTTATCTCGACTGCTCTATTCTATCTCTGCCTGTGCTGCCAACCGCTCTTGGCACAGATCAACTTTGAAACAGAAGAACTCCCAACTGAGCTGAAAGTTGGCTACGCCGTTCGCCCCATCGACTTCAACCAAGATGGCAAGCTAGACATTGGTATTGTTGACAGCAAACGTGTGTTGTGGCTGGAGAACCCAACCTGGAAAGAACACGTCATTTACTCCACACCAGATGCCAAGTTTGACAACGTGTGTTTTGCGCCGCACGACGTGAACGGAGACGGCAAAATCGATTTGGCCTTGGGTGCCGACTGGCAGTTTGGAAACTCGGATTCGGGTGGAACCATCGGATGGCTAGAGCAGACCGAAAGCGGCCCATGGAAGTACCAGCTAATTCGCACCGAACCCACCACGCATCGCATGAATTGGGTTGATCTCGACAACAACGGCAAACCTTGGCTTGTTGTGGCTCCGCTCAAAGGACGTGGAACACGGGGACCCGACTTTGAGCAAAAGGGGATTCGCTTGCTTGCCTTTCTTCCCGGTGAACCTGGCGAAACATGGACCATGCGAGTTCTATGGGATCAACTGCACGTGATGCATAACTTCGATCCGACCGACCTCAACGGAGACGGCAAAATGGATCTCGTCACCGCCAGCTACGAAGGAGCAAACTGGGTCACTTACGGCAAGCGGATGCGCGTGCGACGAATTGGGGCAGGACAGGAACAAGCCGCTCCAAAGAAAGGCGCAAGCGAGATACGACACGGCAAGCTTGGCGACGGAACCAGCTACCTTGCCACCGTGGAACCTTGGCATGGTGATAAAATCGTCGTTTACGTGGCTCCCAAGGAATGGGAAAAATCCTCAGAGCTTTGGCCACGACAAGTCATCGACGAAGAACTCGCCTGGGGCCATGCTGTGGCTTGTGCCAACCTCGACGAGGACGATGATGAAGAACTTATCATTGGAGTGCGTGACGACAAACGCGGCACCGAGCACAGACGTGGACTGCGTATTTACGATCCCAATTCTTCAGGCTCAAAGTGGGAGCGAACTTTGGTCGATCCAGGAGGAGTCGCCATCGAGGATTTGACGGTTGCAGACTTAGACCAGGACGGGGACAACGACATTATTGCCGTCGGCCGCCAAACCCATAACGTCAAGATCTACTGGAACCAGCACAAGTAGCAAGCTGGTTAGCCGCAATCTGTTTCCCCTGCACCTTCGTCTTAGAAACCCACTCCCATGCGTCGAATTGCTTTGCTCCTCTTACTTGGATTCTGCTTAGCACCCTTCCCTGCTCTCGCGCAGGCTGAAGAAGCCAAACAACCCAACATCTTATTCTTCTTCACCGATGATCAACGTTCCGATACCCTGGGTTGTTACGGCCACCCCATAGTAAAAACCCCGACCATTGATGGTCTCGCAAAACGCGGCGTGCGTTTCGAAAACATGTTCGTTAGTCATTCCATTTGCTGGGTTAGCCGCACAACGATCTTGAGCGGGCTCACGGCCCGTTCCTTTGGCAAAAAGGAAGCACCCGACTCGGCCAAGACAGAAGCCGTGGAGCAACTTTACTCCGACCTACTGCGTGAGGCTGGCTATCGTACTGGCTTCGTCGGCAAGTGGCACGCCAAGATGCCAGGCGGCTACAAACCAGAATCCCACTTCGATGTATTTCAAAAAATCTTTCGACGACCCTATTTGAAGCCGCAACCCGACGGAAGCCTTCGTCATGAAACCGAGTTGATTTGCGATGCCGGCATCGAATTCTTAAAATCGCAGCCCCGAAACAAACCCTTCGCGCTCAATCTTTGGTTCAACGCCTCGCACGCAGAGGACGGCGACAAGCGTCCCGGTATTGGTCATTTTCCCTGGCCCCAAGCCGTCGAGGGGATGTACGAGGACATCGAGATCCCTGCGCCAAGGCTCTCCGATCCGTCCATCTATGAGAGCCAACCTGAGTTCTTGAAAAAATCGATCAACCGCGAACGATTCTTCTGGCGGTGGGATACACCCGAGAAGTACCAAACGAACATTCGAGCTTACTTCCGAATGCTTTCTGGCATCGATACGGCCATGGCACGCGTCTTGAAAGTGCTAGAAGATGAAGGACTCGCCGACAACACCATCATCCTCTACTCGGCCGACAATGGTTACTACATGGGCGATCGAGGTTTTGCCGGCAAGTGGTCGCATTACGAACAATCGCTACGAGTACCGTTGATCATCCTCGATCCTCGCAACCAGGACTCTCGCCAAGGAGCAGTCGCGGCGGAAAAAGTGCTTAACTTAGACTTCGCTCCAACCTTCCTGGATTGGGCCGGCGTGGACGTTCCCGAGCGTTACCAGGGTCACAGCTTGGCAGCACTCGTCTCGGGCGTGGAGAATCCAGACTGGCGACAAGACACTTTTCACGAACATGTTACCCTGCGTCCCAACATTGGCTGGGAAGGAATTCGTGACGATGATTTCAAGTACGCACGCTACTTCGATCAGAACCCAGTCTTCGAGTTCTTCCACGATCTACGGAATGATCCGGATGAACTGGTCAACTTGGCAAAGAATCCAAAGTATCAGGAGCAACTCAAACGATACCGCCAGCGCTGCGAAGCCTACGTAGATCGCTACGGCGGACCTTTGACGCCTTACGATCCAGCCAAAGACCCGCGCCGTAAACGGAAGCAATCGAAGTAATCCGCACGCAAAACAATTAGTTTTCGAGGCCGACAAGTTGGCGATTGTCACGGATCAAATTCGAGTACGCTTGATTGCCGTTGCGATTGTTGAATTGATCAGCCAATGATTGAGTTTCTTGAGAGAACCACCCAGCCAAATCGCTCGACGAGTAACGTTCTTCCTCATTCCAGCAACCGAGCTCGTTGGGAATTCTCATTTTCTTTGGACCTGGACTCTCACGAGCCAGCGCTTCAAAGAATAACGCGGTCGCCGCGTAAAACCGAAACCTCAATTCATCGGCGGCTGTATCCACGGCCCAGGGCAAATGTCGAAGCACTTGTGTCATGGCAGCATCGAGATCACCCACCCGAATCGGCACCAACAACAAATCACCAACCGTGCCAAGATACTTTTGGGCATTGCGCACTCCGCCGTAACCCACTTTTTGCCTCTCGACTGCTTCCTCGATCATTCCAAGTCGCATTTGTGACTTCACAATGTGAGCATTCGTGAACTCGGGCACTTCACCACAGGTCATATTGCCGATCATGATGTCGTTTGCGCACTGGAGTGCCTGCTTGTCCAGCTTCATTCGGCTCAGCAGCTCAACTTGGCGATCTCTTTCACAAGCGGTGCAATCCGAAACCGTTGTTCTAGGCATCTTGGTGTACGTCTCTTGGTATTCGTGCGCCAATTCGTAGTCACCCATGCGCATGAAATTCCACGAGCGGTAATAGTGTGCGGTCCTTTCACTCTCGCCAATTCGATTTAGCCGATCGGCCATATCTTCCTGCATGCCGATGATCTGCTCGCGCGAAACGCCCGCAAAAACCGGAATGATTTCTAGAATCACCTTGTACTCCCAAATCAGACTCCACTCGTCGTCCAGTTCAGGATTCTTGTCGAACTGCGCAAGACACCACGAAAAAGCAACGATGCTTTTGGCTGGCACTCCTTGCGAGTTGCAGCATTTAATGAGACGTCGGCGAGCTCCGTAAGCAACATTTACATCCTTGTTGGAATCCGCAACGCGCACAAGTTCCTCGAGTACTGCAATTTGCTCGGGTTGACCCCAGACTGCGTTCGCCTTGTCCAAGAGATCTCGATAGACTGGATCAAGTGTCATTGTTGGACTCCGAAATGAAGTGGTCAATCAAACCAAGCAAACCATTTCCAAGGATCGTTCTTTCCTGGGAAGAAAGTGGGTAGTGACCAAGCAGCAGTGATTGCAAATACAGAATCTCGATAATCTTTGCGAGCAACTCTCGATCATCAATTGAGGTCAGCTTTTGTATGAGCGCGTTACGATAGTTCATTACGAGTTGCGCATAGCCAGCAGCCGCACTCGACTGTGCGACATTCTCTAAGATCCCGCTCCATAGTTCATCCGCTTGCTCCATAGATTGATCAACAGAGCGCAGAAAAGTTGCGGATTGGTTTGCGGTGAAAATAGTGGGCAAATCCACGGGCGCAAATTTGCGCATTTCGGCCGCACATTTGTATTTTTGAAGAACGGTGTCAGCCAGCTTGACGAGCTCAAAGACCTTCTCGCTTTCCTCAATGGTCAGTTCTTCAAAGTCTTGCACCAAGTCGTTTGCGTCGACACGCTCGACGGTTCGGTCCGGAAACTCTTCCGACAAACGCTCCAGCAATTCCGTATCGTAGGAGTACCCTCCGTTAAACACACACAGATTCTGCGCTCCGGCAACGCTTGCAATCTGCCGGAATTGATCCACGTCGCGCACGTAGCGAATCGTGGACTGATGCCGGCAGTGCTCGCCGAGAGTCGTTTGACCGATGGAAGTCTCGAAGGGCAACCAATCCACAAACAGTCGATAGAACTCACTATCCTCAATCGCCAAGGACTTGATTGGCATGTAGTGCAATTGAATAATCTTGTCCAAGCGGGACCGATCGTTTTCAGCTAGGTCGACCAAGTATCCTCGCAGGCAATCTCCCATTTCCTGCCGGGCTCCTCGGAGCGTTTCATCTTCGAAGAATGATTCTCGTGCCGCGTTCGGTCGTAACTGGCTCGCATTGACAACGCACTTTACGAAGAAGGCCCAGTCCGGCAGCAAGCCTTCGACGGTTTCGGCCAACAACATATTCTTCAAGTAGACGCGATGTTGCTGCCGAGCACCTGGACTCGCCGCAAACGGCAAGACGTAGGCAACTCCTTCCACTTGACCAAGACTGCTCGTCAAAGGAATTGCATCGAGGAAATCAATCTCAAAGACCTCCCGTCCATAATCCAATATTGCCTCGCGTCGTTCGCGTTGACCTGCAAACTGAATTCGCCACGGCGGCTCCTCGTTGATCTCAACTTCGCGATCATGACTTTTCAGCTGGATGGGAATGGGCAAATGGTGTCCAAAATGGCGAAGTAAAGACTCCACCATATCCATCTCGAAAAAAGAGCCCATGTTTTCCTTAGGGCGCAGATAGACGCGCGTTCCAACGGAAAACTCTGTTTCGAGATTGCGAATAGAATAAGTTCCATTGGCATTGCCCTTCCATTCAATGGGCGGGCTATCCGCATGCATGGACTTGGTGATCACCGTTATTTCGTCTGACACGACAAACCCAGACAATAGCCCTATGCCGAATTGACCCAAAAAATCTTCGCGGGAAAGCTCGCCCGATTTCGAGGACTGGCCAATCGTCGCGAGAAACTCATGGACTTCTGACTCGGTGAGTCCTATACCGTTGTCTTCGACCACTAGAGTTCGGTTGGAGCCTTCTCCCAAGAGTTCGATATGTATTTGCCCGGACCAAGTCTTGTCGTGGATTTGTCG
>JBCCEO010000242.1:0-10212 GCA_039030255.1 Planctomycetota bacterium
CTGGACTCGCTGTTGCCTAGTTCGAAGATCCAATCCGGAATCGCTTTTGAGTCCTACTTGTACGGTGTTGTTGCGACGCTCGAGCATGATCACGAAAGTGCCGAAAGATTTTATGTTGAGTCTCTTCAGTCCGATCCTGTAGCGGGTTTTTGGAACCACTACCGGCTCGCTTTCACCTATCAGAAATTGCAACGTCTCGACGAAGCGTTCATACACTATGGGACCTGCATCGGCTTGCAGCCAAAGTTTGCATGGCCAAAATTCAATCTCGGGCTCGTGTGCTTGAAGGCCAATCACCTCAAACTCAGCGAAACGTATATAACCCAAGCGATCCGGACGGATCCGCAATTTGGTGCGGCCTACGTTGCCCTAATGGCCGTCTATATCAAGCAGGGAAAACCACAAGAAGCAATCCGTGTATTCGAAACTGCAAAGAGTCTCGGCATCGAGTCAGCAGAGCTCGACGCGAACCTAAAGATCGCCAACAAGCTCTGAGCGATACATCACTCCGAGCCATCTAATGTTCGCTTGGATAAGCAGTGATTCGTCAGGTTGTCGCGTCCCGATTCTTGGGTATCGCCCTTCTAGCCAGCCCGCGTTGCGATCCATGATTAGACCTTCGGTAGTTCACCTGCTTGTTCTGGATGGCATTCGCAGCGCTATTGGGTGTGGCAAGGGCTGTGGCAAGGGGTTTGTAAGACAGTAGTATTAAGCCGATGAACCAATTCCAGGAACCATAACTCAGCCACGAAAGGTAGGTTAGAACACCACTATTTTACTCCTTGAACAATCGGCAGCAGGTACTCTAGAATCAGGAACAACCGGAAACTGCCAGCACCCGAATGGAAAAGGCGTTCCGGTCTTTTCGGGACTAACCTGGCAAGGAATCATTACTTGCGCTTTGTAAACGTGTTCGATTGACTCAGGAAACCGTCAATCGGCTGAAATAGGTGCGGCTCTTGGCCCATGCTCTGAGGACTAGGATAGAGCAAGATCGGGACCTTACTGCCAGCTTGTTTTCTTTTCAAGTCGCCAAAGTAGGTCCAGTAAATCCAATGGCGTCGGAGTGGCTGTAGGCTATGTTCACCGCTACCTGTAGCTGGAACCTCGAGCCATTGTTCCATGAGGAAGGGTTGCCATGCACACTTTAGGATCTCGGGTTCTGCTGGACGGGTCGCTAATTCTTGGGACTCACCTACAAACAGCAATGTGACTTCTCCCCGTGCATCTCCGCGTTGGACGTAGGGGCGTGCAATCCAAGCGGCAAGTGTCAGCCCCTTGGGCTCGAATGAAACCCCCGTTTCTTCTTTGATTTCACGACATACAGCCTCCTGAGGTGCTTCGCGAGCGGAGACCCCTCCGCCGGGCAAAGTCCAAGGGTTTCCGCCAATGTTCTTTGCGGCATAGTCGCCCAATTGAACCATTAGCACTCGATTTGTAGCGGCAACAAAGATAGCACCGAAAGCCCCGATGGAAATGCCCTCTGTGCGGTGCATGTCATGGCATTCTTGGAGCAATTTTTCTTGCGATAAACTGCTACCGCTCGGTAAACAAGATGGAAGATCGCCTGGCATCGTAGTTTCAATTAGTAGGATGTTCCTTAGTCTGACAAAGCCTTTGCTGCATGGGCTCTAGGATACAATTACCCATGGGTGAAGAAGCCCGTTTCCGCCAAACCGTTTGGCGTAACGAAGGTATTCAGTTACGACGGAGACGAATGGCTGGTCCGTATTTGGTTCGTCAAGCAATGCGCTTGCGAATCGTCCCGCCTCTTCCATCATGACTGGCAATCTGGCACCAACCACGATGCCTTCTCGCTTCATGGACCGACGGATATGATGACTGACGCTGTCTACGTAGGGGCCGTATGAAGCCTGGTATTGTCCCGACGAGCAAAAAAGTAAAGCCACTGCATCCGCTTCGCTCCAATCCCATCCTAGGAGCCTAGTTGCCAGTTGATGTTGATCGTCATTGTGCCCAACTATGATTGCCAAACCGGGTGGAATTTTGGGTGGGGCGTTCGCTTCGTCAAACTGAATTGTAAGAAAGTCTCTGCCAGTGATGTTGGAAACTGCGTCTCGAACTGTTTCGGATTCTGTTAACGGTTGGTCGGTTGCAAGTAGCGTAGGTGATTGGTTCGCAACCGCTACTCGTTTGGATGCCAGTGGCGCAGGGCTAGAGGCGAAGACCAGCGAGTCTTGTGCAAAATCTAGTAAGGAGAGCGCCGATCTTCCTTGGTCGTTTTTCGTGGCGAGCCATTCGATCGGGCAAGGCCAATCTCGACTGTTGAGCGGTGGCAATACGAGCACATCAAGAATCTTATTGCTGCTGTGGAGTTCGGAAGCCATTAGTGAGTTTGCCGTTGCAACTTGATCTTGAAGCCGTGAAGCAAACTTTGGGAGAATCGACTTGTGAGCCTCATCGCCAAAACGCCCTAGTTGTTCGAAGGTATTTCGAGTCGACTCGCCGTATCCTTCCACAGCAAACGCACCCAGCGGTGTTGGATTGTTATTTGCTGGATCTCGATAATATGCTTGAACTGTCATCGAATTGCCCACGACGATCGGGATTGCCAGGAGCGTCGATTCGTTCAAAAAGTTATCAACAAGGAATGTATCCTTGTTTTGCGGTTCTTCGTCTTCCGTCAGCAGGCCTTGAAAGTAGTGGTTTAGGAGTTCTTCAAGTTTAGCATCCGAATTTAAGCTTGTAGATTGAAGTGATTGACCATCAGAAGAAACAATTGGAGCGCCCAGCAGAATTGCTGCGATACGATCATGACGTGCTGAGTAGTCTTCATCCACATCGGTCGTATTCTGAGGAAGCTTAATGCTCTGGCCGCGCAAGGTCATCAAGCGGGCAGCAGCTTTTCGAAATGCGGGCCAGTCGCCTGCAGCGCTTAGTAGGTTCTGCGAAGTCAGGCATAATTCAATTGCGCTTTGCCGGGCATTTTCAGCCTCAAGCAGAAGCTGATCGGACTCCTTATCATCTGAGCATACGAGTGCATTTGACCAGGCCTGTACAGCACGATCAATGTAGAGATCCGCTTTAAGGTATCGACTTTGCCCAGCCACTGCGAGCTGCCCAAAGTCTCTGATGTTAGCGTCGTAGATCTGTTCAGCTTGGATACGATCCGTTTCACGTTTGAGTCCGCGTAGGGCGATGCCGTAATCGTTTCGCAAGAAGGCGACGATGTGATCGACCAGCCCTGGAGGTACGAGGGCCGCGCGATCAAGGAGTGCTTTGGCTTCACTGGCGGATTCCTGGCCCTGCTTGCTGAGTCGCAGATCGATAACTTTGGCACGGCCGATCAACAGTTCGATATCGAAGCGGCCCGCCTTTCTGGCCAGCTCTGTTCCCCTTTCGAGAAGCTCTGCCTTACCGCCCTCCACAAGCCCGGCATGTTTGATTTTGATTCTAGCAAGATAGTACAAACACTGGGATTCGCGAACTTGCTGAAAGAGGTCTTGAGCCAATCCAATGCAGGTCTGAAGATCTGCGACCGATTCGTGCTCCAAATTTCGATACCAGCGAGAGCGGCCGCGTAGATAGAGTGCGTTCATTTGTTCCAAAGGATTCGACGCACCGGAAACAAGGCTCTCCTCAAGCCGCTCCATCTCTTCCGAGTCTTTCGTCAAAACTAAAGCGCATAGCATTCGAATGATGAGACGGCTATGGTCGCCCTCAAATTCGGCGACAACGTAATCCTGGAGCTTGCTAGAATCCTCTTCCCAGGTCTGCACCAATGCTTCAGCCTGCTTAGCGTCAACAAAGTCACTAAACTCATGTAGGCAAGTTCGGTACTCAAGCGAATTGATTTGCGATGGCGAAGACTCGGATTCTCGCTCCTGATAGTTCGTCTCGGATTCGTGTAATGCGGTGGAAAAACCGAACAGCTCTGGGCTCAGAACGTCGATCTTAAGCCGCAACGTATCTACAAGTGTTATTTTTGCTTCTAAGTCTTCATGCTCACCGCTTGCCACTGCAGCTACAAACATGGCATCAATACTGCGGTTTTTGTGGGGAAGCTTTTCGGCAAGTTCCTCGGCAAGTTCAAATAGGCTTCTCCCGGATTCTTCGATCGCGTCCTGAATTGGGTTATTGATAGCCTGCTGCTCTTCCTTGCGTTCAGCCAACCTCGCTTTGGCGTCTCGTCTTGCCTGCTCTAAGTCGAATTCAAAGTCGGGGCCGAATTTCTCAAGGGCGGCTTTCCAGACATCGGGATCCATCGTAATCAATCCTCTTGTTTCTTGATGATTTTTACCCAATGGCACCGAAGGCGAAATGTGTCACCCCAGGCGCTCATCAATTTATTAACTCTCTCCTGCGACATGCCGTATGCAAATCGAGGTATTCCCATCAAATCGCAATTGCTGATGACGTCAAAAGCTTCTGATTCTGTTGCCGCTTCGGAGTGGATGATCCGAAGGGCAATCAAGTCGTTGAATGCAATGAGTTCGTTGACAGGCTTTATTCCGCGCAAAATTCGAATTCGCCTCAAAAATTCGGCCTCACAGGCTAGGTGGAATGCACATGTTTGCAGCGTGAGGGGGCTTCCGCCAAGTGCCTCCGAACAAGTTGCAAGAATAATCGGTAGCTTTCCGAGTTGGGCGATTGGCCAGTTCTGGTTAAATGGCACTTCATTGATCTGAACTTTGTTTAGGAAGTCCGCCAGATTTTGCTCACGATCTTTGTCCGGATGAACTTCGGACAAGCGAAAGTCGATGCTCCAAACCAGCAGGATCGAGAAAACACTGTTGGGGAATTCGGCTTTGATTCTTAGATCCCTCAAGCCGTGAGCATTGCTCAAATCGCTCCACTCCTGGCGAGCTTGTTGCGCGAATGACTGACCTACCACGGGAGCGCAGTTTAGTAATGCGCCGTGGCAAATCTCCCGCCATTCCGCAAACCCTCGCTGCTCACCGTCTGGCAGTTCGTCAAAGTCACCCGCGCTCGGGTCATACATATCCATGGGCATTTTTGATTCCCAGAATGAAACAAATACCAAGTGTCGCATCCGAAAAATCTGCGGAAAACATCTCGGTAACAGTGAGTTTACATAGAAATGTTGTGTGAGTAACCCATGAATCATGGATTTCATGGTTCATGAATCTGACAAAAGTTTCTTGCAATTATTCCGTCGAGCCGCAGAGGAATTTTGGCTGCGGTCAGGTGGTTTATTGCAAGAGCAAATCATGGTTCAACTAAATGCGGAAATTCAGGGCGAACACATCTGTTGCCGCGATCGCAGCGGCTACAGCTGTGGACCTGTTGCCGTTTTGACATTTTTGTTGCAAACCGCGATGCCCAAGGGCGGTGCTACAGCTCTGGCTCAGGTGGCAGGAACAGAGGCAACTCGTGGGACAAGTTTCTCAGGCATCGTAAGAGCTTTGGGGGGATGTGCTGATCGGCTTGCCCTGCCGGTGCACTGTTCTATCCAAGATCTGCAGAGAGTCTCTTTGCCAGTTATCGCGGCCATCACCAATCGCCGCGGAAGGCACTTCATCGTGATTCAGGCATTTCTGCCTGGTAATCAGCTACTCATTGCAGATCCAGCCAAGGGCATGCTGAAAATTAGTATGCAGAAATTTGCAAAAGAAATGTGGACCGGAGAAATAGTGCTGGTGGAGGACGAGTCGTGACAAGGGCTAGTTGGAACAACTACATCGTTTATCCCGCGTGGCAGAATACCAGTCTGGCAGCCAAAGCTTCCGCATTGACGCTGGTTGGATCAACGCTCGCACTGACGATCATTCTTTTGGGGCGATCATGCTTCTACGCCGTACTAGATAGGCAACTTGCCAGCTTTTGTTGGCAATGTGGCTGCTTGCTTGCGGTTGCCATAGTACAGCGGCTTTGCGAGGACCAGAAGCGTTTTGTTTACGGAGTGTTGCAACGCAAAGTTGGAAAGTTCTTGCTTGACTCCGTTGCCAAAGCGCTGACGCCGACTGGGATACCTGCGGCTGAACGGCTGGAGCACCTAAGACGGGCAAGTGAGCTTAGCCGCTATGCAAAGTTGGCTGTGACTATTCCGGTTGACTGCGTCGTCATACTGTGCGTTGTTCTTGGAGTAGCGGCCATTGACGTGCAAATCATTGCGTTCGGCACCGCTGCGAGCCTGCTAATTCTAAAACTGGTTCGTGTCTATTACCCAGGAAACAAGAGCCAGAATCAAAGCAGGAGTAGTCTGTCCTGGAAGCTAGTCTACGGGTGCACCATGTTTTTCGCAGGGCTAAAGGTGCTAGGGCAAAGCCTGTCCGTGGAGAGTTTGATTGTGGTGTTTGTGCTGCTTTCCTTTTCTGCCGTAACGGTGAATGCAGTGCTGAAAGCTTGGTATTCACTGGAACAGATAGGCGGCTTGGCAGAACAAATGGATGCTCTTTTGCAGAGTAGAGAATCCGCAAAGGAATTTCGAAGCGAGTCAAAGAATCACTACGCCGGAAACGTGTTTTACTTGCAGACGTTATCGCAAGCGCGAGAAGGCAAAGTTTGAAGGAGATCGATTGTGTCAGTTGCAACTAACTCAAATCTGATTCAGGCAATCACTGGATCAGCCGAAGGTGTTCCTTTTGATGGAGTCCTCATGGCTTCAGGATTTCGACCCCTGAATCCGGAAGAAATGCAGCAGTCGGGTGGGTTCGATGAAGAGGGTGAGCCAGCGGAAGAACCGGAGGAGGATGAGGATCCTTTTTTCTTCAATGAAGAGGAATTTGAGGCCTTTCTGGAGGTGATCCTAGAGTACTTCTATGGTGACCCCCTGTGGGAATACGGAGTGACGGACGCGGACATAGCCGCCTATTTGTCTGCGATGGAGGATATGATTTGGCAAGATAATGGGGGTGGCGAATAGACGGGCTGCCGCAAACCCTAAGTCGAACTGCGGCGGATTGGCGAAGTGATTCTTGGCAGTGTGCCATAGACTCACGAATGCCGATTCCCATTCAATGAACAGTGCGCGCGACGCGAAATCCATGTTGAAACTTGGATTTCGCGTCTATGGGTAAACGAGCGGCGGACCGGGCATGTTCTGGCCCTAGCCCGTAGCTACCGCCTCGCACAATCATTTTCGTTTCTAGGTCAATTGCTATTTCATTGTGCTTACGCAAACTGGAGGTTTCGATACTACCGGATGCAAGCATTGGATTGTGGACCCACTCAAGCACATTACCATGCATGTCAAAGAATCCAAATGCGTTGGGGCGCAATCTGCCGCCCTCCATCAGCTTGCTCGGCCAAGCACCTACATTTCCGTAGCGGCTTAACAACTGGGGTGTATCTCCAAAAGAATAGCTGCCACTACTCCCCGCCCGGCAAGCAAACTCCCATTCGCTCTCGGTTGGTAAGCGATAGCCGGAGCAGTCTGCAATGTTGGTCTTGAGCGTCATCCCTGGACCATAACCGTCTCGCGAATCGAGTTTATAGCAAAAATCATCAGGATCGATCCCTTCCTTTTTGCTCAACCAGTTACAAAATGCTGCAGCTTGAAACCAGCTAATCCCTCGCACAGGATTTTTGGCACTACCATCCTTCTGAAACTCAGAAGTGAACATCTCAAATTGTTGCTGGGTTATCTCTTTCGCGGAAAGGGCAAAACTGTATTCTAGAGAGTCCGTTTGTAGATTCTCGATTGCCAGTCTTTCTGGTTCGTTTGCAGCGGATCCGGTCAGAAACTTATCGGGGCCATCCATCTTGATCATGGTTAGCCCAATGGAGTTGATCCACCAGTTCGCATTTTCGGGTGGATCTTGAAACACCTTCGATTTCATATTCCATCTATTCAAAAGCCAGTTGACCGCAGAACGAACGCCGGCTTCCGCGTGTGAAGAATTCTCGCATAGCACTCGCTCCAACTCCGCTTGGATCGAAGTGGGCAATTCGTCCCGTTCGTACTCTCCAAGGATAAGAAGTAAGGTCCGAATTTCACTCGGGCTGATGCGAGTATCAAAGCGGTCCAGTATTTGTTTGGGGCGCAAACCGAATTCTACCGCTCTCCAAACAAATTCACCTCGAAACGCTTCACTGTCGCCTGCCAACGTTTCCCAAGCCTCATTTTCTCCGAGTCTTGTCAGTACCGAAGCCGCATTGCAACGACGTTCCAAAGCCCGTTGCTGAGTCTCTTGCCACTGCGGCTTGGACCAGACGGATGTTATTTCGGCAGTGTCCCCGAAGCCAACGGCAATCCCCTGAGGGAGGAATCCGGCACTTCCCAACATTTTTGCATTTTGACGATGGCGTTGCGGACGCATGGAGAGAAGGAGCCTCGTGGCCTTGTCGTCAATGTTCCAGATGCAAGAAAAGCTAAGCCGAGATTCGTCAAAGATCGAGAAACTTGAGTGCAGTTTTTTGAGATCCGGAGTCCTGGCAATTCGTTCTCTGTCCAGCCCAAGGTCAATTGAGTCTTGGAGTAGCTTCGCTGCTAGAGCAAGGTGTTCTGAGCGTTGCCCATCGGAGGACAATTGTCCCTCTGCTGCTACTTCGCCCTCAGCGTCAGTTGCTGAAATCGCTGCGTAAGTGCAAGCGGAATAGAAACACGTATTGGCGTCGGTAGGATTTTTTCTGAGCAGGACTTGCAAGTCGTCGTCAAAGCTTGGTTCGCCGAGCCAATAAAGCACCTTGGCTCTGGTGGCTGCGAAATAGGCTTGTCTCCATTGCTTCCAACCTGACTTTGCTTTGCAGATTTGGTGAAACTGATCTAGGTCGCGGAGCGCGTCTTCACGTTGGCCCAATCGCGCAAGCACACAAGCTCTCATCGGTAAGGCGTACAGCCGCAGCGTAACAGACTCGCAAGCGGGAGTTAGAAACTGGGCAGCATCCTCGTTTTGGTCCAGATAATACAAAGCTCGGCCCTTCAAGAATTGCGCATTGGCGTTGGGGCCTGCTACAAGCAATTCGTTGGCCATCCGCAACTGCTCAACGAATCGATCCCGGGTTGGCTTGGGATACTTGAAAGAAACTGCGATATCCTGAATTCCGTTTAGATCTCCAAAATAGTCAGGATGGAACTCGTCCATTACATAGGTGGCAACGGGTTTTACCTGCGGGGCTCGCAGCCATAGTGAAGAAAACTTTAGGTCGCCGTTTCGGTCTAGGTGTGAAGAATGGCAAAAGGGTGAAAAGCCCGCTTGGCTCTTTTTAAAGAAGGCTTTTGCATGGTCGGCCGATTCGGAATCGAAAAGATAGTCGACTTCCGTCTCAGGTGATTCTGCCTTTAACCAGACCCCGATGAACAAAGTGGATTTGTCATTTGGGCCTTGGTAGCCTGCGAGGTCATACAGTTGAAAATTCTCAGCGCGGAATTCGTCGATTGTGGCGATGAGTTCGGAAGCAGGCAACGCATAACGAATTCTCCATGGGTGCGTATCGCGACGCCAAATAGTTGCGACACGCAATGTGTTGTCGGCAATATAGGGCCGCGCACGGTGGACTCGATATTTTGAAGACCGCAATGCTTCGCATGTCATTTGAAAGTCATCGAAAGGCAGCGAAGGGCACCAGGCAAACGCAGGTGTAATTCGACCATCGTGATTCTGAATCTTGCGGATCGCACCTTCATTAGCCAAAGGCCAAAGTGGAGTGCAAGCAGTATCGCCAGCGCCGGGCTCTTCCAAAGCATCCCAAAGCAGACGTCTGGATTCAGGGGCTTGAAGGATCCCGGACTGATCAACGAGTTCCATCATCGGTGCCATTTCGCTTGCTGTTGCGTCTAGCAATCGCTGGCAAACATAGGGTGTCTGGTCAATCCCGAATTCATCAAGTGCCAAACTGTAGTTGAATGTCGCGGATGCGTCCTGGTTTTGCTGAGCCTGCCGAAAGGCAAGTTTCAGCATGCCTAGCTTTTCTCCACCCGCTACCAACAATTGTTGGGTAAGGGGAATTAGTGCCTCTTTCGGTGCGTTCCCAATCCTGGCTACCAGTTCGTCATTCCTTTTGGCAACAATGTTACCGTACGTCTTCCAAGAAATGCCAATGAGTACAAGGAACATTGCGCTCAGGAATACCAATTTGTTTGCATGGAAATGCACGGCTGCTTGAATGAATTGCTTTTCAGATTGGGTCCAAAGCTGTCGAGATGTTGTTAGGTGAAAACGTAAGAGTTGAGAAATTGTCGGAAGACGACTGATCGTCTTGTGTTCTGACCAGTGCCGAGCAGATTGCGCCAATCGCACCGCAGGCAAGGGAGTTGTTGCTGCTTCGCCTAATTGGAGGTTTGACTTC
>JBCCEO010000243.1:0-10203 GCA_039030255.1 Planctomycetota bacterium
CAACATGGATGGCTTGAGCGGCGGAGTCGCAGCCATCTCGACGGGCATGTTGGCCGTGATGTTGCTGATGAACAATCTGGTCGGCAGTGCTCAACCCCAATTGTTTGTTGCGGCGATGCTCTTGGTCTTGGTTGGTGCTTTATTGGGATTCCTCAAGCATAATTGGCCTCCGGCAAAGATCTTCATGGGCGATGCAGGCAGTTACTTTATTGGATTTTGGATTGCAGTAGCAAGTCTGTTGGCCACCTACACGAACTATCAAGGCGATACGCAACACGCAGTTCTGGCGCCTCTGATTGTCATGGCAATTCCGCTGTACGATATGACTAGCGTCATTGTCATCCGGCTGCGCGAGGGGAGAAGTCCCTTCCAGGCCGATAAAAAACACTTTTCGCATCGGTTGGTCGAACTTGGAATGACCAAGAAGCAGGCTGTGTTGACTATCTACTTGGCGACCGCGACGTGTTCCCTCAGTGCTCTGTTGTTGCCACGCGTCGATTTCGTGGGTGCTATTCTCGTGGTGATCGGCACGATACTCGTCTTGGGTCTGGTGCAAGTCTTAGAGTCCGTCGGACGAGATGACGCGGCATGAGCAAGAAAAAGAAGTCACCTGGAAAGTCGGAAAGCGGGCCTGCGAAGGACGTGGAATCTCCCGATACAGCCGGGTTGCTTGAGTCGATTCGGCAACGACTCCTTCCTACCTCAGCTGCATTGTTGTCAACGCTGTTTGTGTGGGCCTTCTTGGCGCCCGCCGACGCGACCAGTGTATTTATGGGCGAAGCGCTGGCGCACAATCTGTTCTGGCTACTAAGTGGGTTGCTGGTGTCTTTGGGCATGATTGGGCGAGCAGGTTTTCACTTCAGCCGCGGAGCATGGGTCCTATCAGGACTTGCCATCCTATGGTTGCTGTGGAGCACTTTTGCGGCGGGCGAATACTGTAGTCCACGTCGAGCATGGTTTGGATGTTGGCAAGTGATTTCGATTGCCTGCTGCTATTTTGTTTGCCGTGGGATTCTGGTCGGACCCAAAACCAAGTCCGCACTGGCCATGATTTTGCTGCTCGGATGCACCGCTTGCGCCTTGCACGGAGTCTATCAAGTTACAGTTGAGTTTCCGGCGCAAAAGACGAAGTACTTTGAAGATCCTGACGCCTTTATTGCTGCCATCCCTGGTTTGGTCGCACCTGAAGGGTCGCCGCAAAGAGCGCGTTTTGAAAATCGACTGTTTAGCCCGGAACCCTACGCAACTTTCGCACTTGCCAACTCGCTGGCTTGTGTGTTGTCGGCTGCCTTGGTTTTGCTAGCCGCTGCACTATGGTCGACTTGGCAAAACAGAATACAACTTGCCGAGAAGGTTTCCAAATTTCGCGCGCGGCAAATTGTGCTGGGGCTGATTGCTGTGGTTGTTGCCCTTTGCTGGTTTTTGACTTTGAGCCGTACGGCCTACTTGGCAGTAGCCGCAGGTTTCTCGGTGCTCCTTTTCTTGTACTTGCGTTTGCGCTCACATAACCGAGCTTTCAGCCGTGGTTCTGTTCTTGCGGCCGGAGCAGTGGTTTTCGTTTTACTTTTGGCTTGCGTGGGATGGTTGTGGCAGAACGACAAACTCGTTCTTAGCGAGGCCAAGAAGAGCCTTGGCTACCGTATCGAATACTGGCAAGCGACGACCGCTATGTTGCAAGATCATGGATTTCGTGGTGTCGGGCTTGGCAATTTTCAGGCTTACTATCCGCAGTATAAGTTGCCGGAGGCGAGTGAAGAAATTGCCGATCCTCATAATTGGCCTTTAGATCTAGCTGCTACGCTCGGGATACCGATGTTTTGTATTGTACTAGCGTGGTTGGGCTTTCACTTTCGCGGTGCTTTTCCGTTGCTGGCTGCAGTTCCATTGACTGGCGACGAGCAGAATAAGGAGACAAATCATGATTTGTTGGATCAGCAGCTTGGGCGGATGTTATTTTGGGGGGCGGCTGGAGGCGGCTTGATTTGCTTGCTCCTGCTAGGTCTGCTGTCTGCTTATGCTGTGGGAACTTATTTGTGCATCTGGGTATTGGCCGGAGTGTTACTGTGGTTTGTAGGGCCCTTGCTGAATGCGATGTTGGCTGAGGACAGTTCTGCAACCAAGGTGATCTATTTGGCAGGTTGGGTGGCGATTGCAGTGTGCTTGCTAGCCAGCGGTTCTTGGCAAGCCAGCGGCATTGCATTTCCTTTCGTCGCTCTCTTGGCACTGCAAAGTCCATCCGTTGGCAGAGCAGGGCGGCGAGCGGAAGCAGAAGCCGAGTCACAAGTAGTAGTGCCTTGGATTGCTGTTCTGCCAGCGCTAGGTTTAGTCCTTTTCGTCCTGCAAATGTGGCAGCCCGTTACAAGTGCTTGGACACTCTCTCAGCAAGCCATGGATGCCAGTAGCAATCGGGAGCAGATTCAAAAGCTGGAAAGTGCGATTGCGGCTGATAGCTCGGATGCCGAACACAAGAGCCGACTAGCTCAGGTAAGCGTTGCACAAGCGTTGACATTGGGCAGAGGCGAGTTTTCGAGGGCGGCTGAACAGGGGCTGGATGCCCTGGAGCAATGGCTGGCTCAAGACCAAAGGAGTTTTGCTCATTGGCGTTTGGCCTGTCACCTGGCAATGGATCTCGCAGCCCAAGCGAGGTTTTTTGGTTTGCAGCAAGAACAAGCCTACTTGGCACGAGCTAGAGGTTTTGCGAATCGAGCCGTGGAATGTTACCCAACGAGCGTCGAGTTGCACGTTCAGCTGGCCGCTATAGCCGCCTTAGAGATGGACAAAGAGGTGGTGGAAACGGAGCTGGCGCGTGCTATCGCGTTAAGTGAAAACACGCCGCACCAGGACAAGCAGCTTGGCAGGCACAGGACAATTGAGCCTGGTGACCAGCAAATCCATTTTCCTTTCGTTTTTCCAGCCCTACAGTCCGCAGCTACCTCAAATGGAAAAGTTCAGGCAGAACCATTGATCGAGTGGATGCGTAGCAGGATTGGAACTGAAAAAGCACTCTGAGAATACGCAGAAATCATTCCAAGAGTGCCGAATCCAACCTATGTTAGAGAGGTTGATAGCGCTTGCAGCTGGTCCAACCTAACGCAAACGCTCGATGAACTTTTTCCTCCTTCAGCAATCAGTATTTGAGTCCCATGTTCAAATCTCTTTTAGTCGCATTCGTTTTTGCTGGTATCGGCGTTGGTCTTGGCCTTTTTCAATCCGCCATGACTAATAATGCCAGCGAAGAGCGTTTCACCTACTACCGTCCTACGATGGCGGAGCGCCAAAAGCAGGAGAATGCCGAAAAATGGCTAGAAGCGGCCGAAGCGTCCGGTAACCCGCAGTTGGAAATCGTTGGAGACACGGAATACGATTTTGGGTCCATGATGCACGGAGACAAAATGAGTCACGATTTCGTCTTTCGTAACACAGGAGACGGGCCTTTGCGGCTTGAAATGGGCGACTCCAGTTGCAAATGTACCGTTGGCCAGTTTGACAAATCGGTCTTGGAGCCGGGTGAAGAAACCAATGTCACCCTTACTTGGGAAGCCCTTTCTGTAACGCACGACTTCGGCCAATACGCAAAGATCAAAACCAACGACGTAAACAACATTGAGGTGAAACTGAATATTTTTGGGCAGATCACGGAAGTCGTTACATCCGTACCGCGTGCGATCAAGCTCGATAATATCTCCGATACCGAGGCTACTCAACGAACGATCATGGTTTATGCCTATTCGGAATCTATCACTGACCTGCAGCAGATTTCATGGACGAACGTAGATACCGATAGTCTTGTTGATCTGGAATATCGCAAGGTACCTCTCTCAGAAGTCACCGATCCAGCGCATAAGAATGCGGTGTCGGCCTTTGAAATCAAATTCACGATAAATCCCGGTGTGCCAATTGGGAATCTGGGTTCCAGGATTCAGTACCGTACTAATCGCGGTGAAGAAATTGGCACAATGGAAATACCAATCACGGGCCGAGCCGTCGGATCCATTGAGCTCGCTGGCGGACCATCTTTCGATCGCGGGCGCAGTTTGGTCAAGCTCGGGACAGTTAAAAAGTCGGAGGGCAAGGAAGTCGCAATCGTGCTTTTTGTGCAAGGAGATGACCGAAACGACGTCAAGCTTGAAGTAGCAAGTGTGTCGCCAGAAGAAAATTTGGAAGTTGAGATTGGCGATCCAGAGGACGGACCCAAGCGGACGCGGTTTCCCATTCGATTTCGAGTACCAAAGAATTCTCCCGAAGTGTATTTGCCCGCACGGGGGCCTGGTACGTATGGCGCTGTCACTATCAAGACTTCGGGTGCTATGAACCGAGAAGTAAAGATACTGGTGCAAATGAAGGTGGAACGCTAGCAATACCAGATTTGTGTGACGAAACTTGCGTAGCTGCAGGTTAGATCTCCGGAAGCAACATGGCTAAGGATGGGCGAGCCTCTATGTGCGATAAAGATCTGGAAAAGAAAAGCTAGCACAGACTCCACCTGCTCAACCGGCCCGGCCGGATGCATAGAGCTTACGTATTGAATCAAAAAGGGTTGGGCTGGGTGAGCGATCAATGCAGCAAGACAAAGCTACTCAACCGAGGCGGCTTCGGCCGCGATTCTATTGAGCAGTATTCGCAAAGGAGCTTTGCAGGCTATCGATGTAGTTCCGCTGGGAAGCACGACGGACAAATTGCCTGCGTGGCGTTTTCAATGAATTCTAGTTGTGCTCCCACGAGCAAAAGTCTTCTTTTGCTAGCCTTGTTTGCTCTGGCCCTGGGGTGCAATCCTAAAACGCCTCAGCAGGTACCAGCGGATGATACCTCGGCTGCAAATTCTGGAGATACCGATTCTCAGCCAGTTGCGCTAATTGCGGATGAGGAAGGCAGCGAAGTCACGACAGCTGTGGAAGACAATCAAAGCAAGTTGCCGCCTGAAGCAAATGTCACGAGCGCGGATGAGATGAACCAGGTTATTGCAGAAAACTGGAAAGACCCGCAGGCCGTGCTCGTCATAACAGGCGAGCAACACGGCTACATCGAGCCTTGTGGATGCACTGGCTTAGAGAATCAAAAAGGAGGTTTAATTCGCCGCGATACCTTCTTGACCGAATTGCGAGAGCGAGGCTGGGAGCTTGTTCCCCTGGACTGCGGGAATCAAGTGCGTCGGATTCAACGTCAAGCGATTGTGAAGTTCAATACCACGGCTGAAGCACTCAAAGAAATGGGCTACGAAGCCGTTACGTTCGGAATCGACGACTTGAAGTTGCCTTCGATCGACCTGTTACAGATTGCAGGCTCCGATGGTGGTGAAGGAGAATCGGCTGGCAAGTTCATCTCGGCCAACGTGACAATCGTAGATGAGATGTTCTTCCCCAAGTATCGTGTGATCGAAAGGGGCGGACGCAAGGTTGGAGTGACCGGAATTTTGGGTGCAGAGTTCAAAGGCAAGCTCCAAAGCGATGACTTGATGTACGTCGACCCTGTAGAAGCGCTAAAGCCAGTTGTCGCGGAACTAAAAGAGAAGGGCTGTGATTTTTGCGTCCTGTTATCACAGTCCTCAAAGAATGAAGCGACCGAAATCGCGAAAGCCGTTGAAGGTTTTCACGTGGTTGTTTTTCCCGGCTACGGAGAACCAACACTACGACCTGAGGAGATCGATGGTTCCGAGTCGGTCTTGATTCAAACGGGTGCAAAGGGAATGTACGCAGGCCTGCTGGGCTTGTTTGACGACGCGGAGAATCCTGTTCGCTATCAACGAGTTGCACTAAGCGCGCAATTCTCGGATTCCAAACGTATGCTGGAGCGCTTTGCCAATTACCAAGAGCAGTTAAAGACCGAAGGCTTCGACAGCTTGGGTGCAGTCATGCAGGAGCATCCTCGCAAGATTGGTTTTGTCGGGTCCGAGGCATGCGGAGAATGCCATACGATAGCCTTTGAAATCTGGAAAAATTCTCCTCACGTGCATGCGACTGAAAGTGTCGTTGCAGCGAAAAATGATCGTGGCGGAATTGCGCGTCATCATGATCCAGAATGCGTTAGCTGCCATTCGACGGGCTGGAACGTTGAGTACCATTATCCCTTTGAAACTGGATTTGTTAGCCCCGAGCAAACACCTTTACTCACCGGAAGTGGCTGTGAAAATTGCCACGGTCCTGGCAAAGCTCACGTGGATGCTGAATGGGGCGACGTAGAAGTCGATGACGACACGCTTGATAAACTCCGGCAACAAATGGTTCTGACCTTGGAAGAGGCCAAGGAGTCGAAGTGCAGGGAATGTCACGACATTGACAATAGCCCTGATTTTCACCCTATCGATGAGAACTTTGAGCGCTTCTGGGAGAAAGTCAAACACGTAGGGAAAGACTAACCAGTGGTTGCTGACTTGACTGGCGGCTTCCATCAGTAAAGCATAGAGGTCGGTCCAGCGAATTTTTTGTGTATGGTCGTTCTGTTGAGGCTCCAATGATTCAGCCATCCTACGACGACATGGAAGCATGGGAAGAAGACCTGCTCCGACGGTATCCCGAACCGGCTGCTGCTTCAGGACAGGCTGCTACTGGTAAAGCTGCGGCTGATTTGGCTGCTCCTGATATGGCTGCTCCTGATATGGCTGCTCCTGATATGGCTGCGGTCGAATCGATTGAAGACGAGAGTACCTTTCGAGACTATGAAGCCGAAGCGCGATCCAGTGTCCGCGAGTTTTACCGCCTGAACCATTGCAATCAGTCGTTCGACTTTGTGCGCCAAAAACGAGCGCAGTATTTACCTTTGAAGAAGGCGGAGATGAGCATCTGGGAGGCGATGGAGTTTCTCAATGAGCTCGTCGACGACAGTGATCCAGATCTTGAGCTGCCACAAATTGAACACCTCCTTCAAACTGCGGAGGCGATTCGTAGTGATGGACACCCTCAGTGGTTTATTCTGACGGGACTCATTCATGACTTGGGCAAAATCCTTTGCCTGTGGGATGAACCTCAATGGGCGGTCGTAGGTGACACCTTTCCAGTCGGCTGTCGTTATTCAGATCGAATCGTGTTTGCCGAATATTTCCGCGAGAATCCCGATTGGCGAAACGAGAACTATCAGACTGAAAACGGAATCTACGATCCACATTGCGGCCTGGACAATCTCGTTCTTTCCTGGGGGCACGACGAGTATTTGTATCACGTCGTGAAGCCCTATCTTCCCGCTCCGGCCCTGGCGATGATCCGCTATCACTCCTGTTATCCCATCCACAAAGAAGGGGCCTACGCTCATCTCTTGAAGGAAGAAGACCAACATAGCCTGGATTGGGTTGCAGCCTTCAACCATTATGATCTTTACACCAAGCGCGATGAGCGGATGCAAGTAACTGAGCTAAAGCCCTATTACGAAAACCTAATTTCGGAGTACTTTCCCGAGAAAATCGCCTGGTAAGGACGGCATGGGGTTGAGAAATCCGATTCAAGCACCGGGCCCGACCGGATATAATCGGCCCAGATTTTATTGGGAAACGCAGAACACCCAAAAGCCTACCCGCACTCATTCTTCCAAGGAAGCATCTGACCATGACGTTAAGCCGTAGAAAGTGGCTAGGGCGATCCCTAGCCAGCACGACAGCTTTGGGACTTGGCGCCGCTCTAGGATCGGGGGCATTGGCAAATCCAGTCTTTGCAAATCAGGATTCTTCAAATCTTGATCAACCCAAATGGCAACGTTCGATACGAAAGGGCTTGGACTACTTAGCACGCACGCAGAGCACACGTGGCGAGTGGAGTACGCCGCCTTACAACACTGCACTGGCTGCCCTCGCTGGAACTGCATTTGTTTGTTCTGGATCCACTGCAACTCAGGGGCCGTACGCTAAGCAAATCGAGCGCTGTACGAATTTCCTGATCAGCAAATGCCGACCGAACGGATTGATTGGTGATCCGCAAACGGACAATCGCTATACCTACGGCCATGGATTCTCCATGCTGATGCTCAGTCAGATTCTTGGCGAAGAAGGCTTCAAGGACACTCGGGAAGAGTTGATTGATATCTTGAACCTAGCAGTGGACTTTTGCTGCAATGCTCAAACCAATGAAGGCGGTTGGGGCTATATGAGTGCCAAAGATGGTGCGCAGTACGACGAAGGTTCGACGACGATCACTCAGGTGCAAGGTTTGCGTGGTTGTAGAAACGCTGGGATTGCAGTGCCAGCCTCGGTGATTGAACGGGCAAAGCAGTACATCTACAAATGCAAGAATGACGATGGTGGCATCAGCTATTCCAGCAAGCAGATGGGAACTTCACGTCCTGCAATCACCGCCGCCGCATTAGCTGCACTTTACAATGCGGGCGACTACGATGGCGAGCACGTTCCAGAGATGTTAGAGTTCAGCCGCAGTCGTCTACATGATCTCACCGACGAAACGTCTTCCTTCGGACACTGGCACTACACCTATCTCTACTACAGCCAAGTTGTCTATCGGCAAGGCGATGAGATCTGGAAGCCTTTCCGAGCTAAGCTCTATGGAAGAATCGTGAAAGAGCAAAAGCAAGATGGCTCCTGGACGGGTCAGATTCATCCGGTGTATATCACTGCTTGCAATCTGATCATGTTGCAGTTGGATCTAGGCTTACTACCGATTTACCAAAGGTAGCTTGTTTTTGCATCGGTGGTCTAGTGGGTTAACCTCTGGCGAGCCTGAATGGGTGAAGGTCGATCATTTGCCCAGCCGCTTTTAGTTTGGCAGTACCATTTTCTGCGCTAGGTCCACAAATATGATGGGCCATGCAGGCCGCTGTGGCGGGAGCGAGATGGATGCCGCTTCGAAAGTGACCGGACGCGATCGACAAATTCTTGTGTTCTGGAACTGGTCCCAAATAGGGCAGGCCGTCAAAGGATCCTGGTCGTAGTCCACACCAAGTGCGGCAGGGCTCTTCGGCTTGTAATCTTGGCAGCACAGATTCAGCCCAAGTTCGGATCTCTTGAAGTGCTCGAGGGTTGTCCGCAACTTTGAATCCGACTTCTTCCTCAACGCTCCCGCACAGCACATGTCCAGAATCCCTGGGGACGATGTAGCGATTACCTTCGTTGATGACGTGGCGAATGGGAGGCGAAGCAAATTCGTAGAGCAGCATTTGACCTCGAATGGGCATCAGGCCATTTGGGCATTCGAACTGCTCGATCAATCGCTTTGTCCAAGCTCCAGCACACAAGCAAAAATGCTTTGCATTCCAAACTGTCCCGTCTGCTGCTTGGGCTCCCAGCACTGTTCCATCGTCGTCGGTCTGCAGGTTTTGGATGCTGCAATGCTCAACCAGCTGAACGCCAGAATTGTTGCAAGCCATTTTCAGCGCTTTCAAGAGATCGGGATTTCGAATCTGGGCCTCCTCAGGCAATAGCCAGCCAGCCAAAATGTCCGCACGCGAGGTCGCGTTTTTCTTTGGAATCTGAAATAAGCCCGGTTCTACTTGCTGCAGCTGCTCGGCGTCGAGTCTTTCGTACAGGATGCCATGTTCGTTCCACCACATTTCTTGGGCAACCAACGTGGCCAATTCGGCCGGCGATAACGCGAGGTGGATGCCGCCGCACTGGCGGTAGCCAATATCGATACTCGTCTGTGCGGACAGCTCCAGGGCCCAATCATGCAGAAGACCGTGGCTAAGAGCTTTCAGAGCGTCTAGGGGATCGACAACGTTTTTTTGGGGGCTGGCTGGTAGAATTCCTGCTCCAGCCCAGGAAGAAGCTCCAGGCTGGCCTGAAGCTATTTCAGCTGCCTCCAGAATGCAGACTTGTTTTCCGAGTTTGCTCAGCTCCCAAGCAATCGACAATCCGATGATGCCACCACCTAGAATCAGGCAGTCTCTCTCGGAATGTAGCGTGTTGAAACTCAAGTTAAATTGGCCTTGGATTTGCCGTGAGATAATCAATTTGATTGCTCAAATCGCTAGATCTAGCATACGATTCAGCAGATAATAGATCATATCGACCAATTGTCGCGCGACAGATGCAGCAGCTCAGCGACTAAACTGTTCATAGGCGATGAGGACAATATCGTTGCCGTTAAAACAGCTTTCTGTAAAGTTCAGCGACAATCCGCCGGATTTGTGCGCATGTTCGTTTACTTAGTGGGCGATCTTGTTATTCTCGAACATTCTACTATTTGCGTCTTTTCAATGCGGTGACCCATTCCTTTCTGTCCCTTAATCTTAAGGGTCACGGGATCCTATTGTAGACAGCGGGAAAAATCA
>JBCCEO010000244.1:0-10201 GCA_039030255.1 Planctomycetota bacterium
GTTCTGGAAAGTGGCCGAGCTACTACGAAGATAGTTTGCCACCGGTTGTCGAAATTGGACCTGGTTCGCCTACCGGCGTGGTTTCTGCCGAGGGCGCCAAGTTCCCAACGCGATATCAGGACGCGATTTTTGCCTTGGATTGGACCTTTGGGACGATCTACGCCGTGCACTTACAGCCGGACGGGGCTGGCTACACGGGCGTGGCCGAACATTTTGTCTACAGTACGCCGCTGCCGGTCACGGATGCAGTCATTGTCAATGGCGATCTGATTTTTACTGTCGGTGGACGTGGCACTCAGTCAGCAATGTTTCGTGTTAGCTACGTTGGTCACGAACCGACGGATACACCTAAGAGTGTGGATAAGCTAGCTGCTGCGGCTCGTGAGAAGCGGCAAAGTCTCGAGCAGTATCACGCGCATCAAGATGACGCTGCTGTTGCCGCGGCTTGGCCAGAGCTCAATAACGAAGATCGATTTATTCGCTACGCGGCTCGTGTCGCACTCGAAAGTCAGCCGGTCGATTCTTGGAGCAGCAAAGTGTACAAGGAGCCAGATCCGCGTAGTCGTATCGTGGCCACGATTGCGTTGGCGAGAAGCGGAACTTCTTCGCATCGCAAGTCCGCCATCAAGGGGCTACTCGCATTGCCCGCGGAAAGTCTGCAGGAATCGGACCAGTTAAAGTTGCTTCGAGCCTATGCTCTTACCTTCCTTCGGCTTGGGCGGCCCACTGAGCTCGAACGAGAAGCAATTGTAGCCCAAATCGATCCGCTTTTGCCAAGCAAATCTGGAGATGTCAACACGGAGTTGATTCGTGTGCTCACGTACTTGCAGGCTCCCAGCGTTATCGCGAAGGCTATGCAATTGATTCGCGAAGCCAAGGAACCGGAGCTACCGGATTGGGGTGAACTGGCGACTCGAAACGCCAACTATGGTGGCACCGTTTTGCAAATGCTGAACAATCATCCGCCCACTCGAGAGATCGGCTATGCGTTTATTTTGCGGAATATGCGATCTGGCTGGACCTTGGGCGAGCGCCGTAGCTATTTCGAGTTTCTTAATCGCGCGGCCAAGGCGTCGGGCGGAGCCAGCTATACGGGTTACTTACAACGCTTGCGCGATGAAGCGCTCGGGAATTGTAGCAACGAAGAACGAGCGGCGCTCGAGAATGTCACTGGAGAGAATTTCAATCCAACGCCGGATTTCGCAGTATCTGCACCAAAGGGGCCCGGGCAAATGTGGACACTCGAAAAGGCCATCGAGGCCGCGCGAGCAAAGCCAAATTTTGAGAATGGCCGCTCCTTGTACTTCTCGGTCAAATGCGGAAACTGCCATCGCTTGCGAGGTCTTGGTGGCAATATTGGTCCGGATTTAACCAGTGTTCCCAACAAGTTCGATTCGCGTTATGTGGTTCAAGCCATCGTCGAACCGAGCAAAGATATTTCCGACCAGTATGGAAGCTCAGTAGTTTTGCTCGAAGATGGGAGAATCCTGACGGGCTTGACGGTGAACGACGGTGAAAACATTACGGTGTATCCGATGAACCCAGATGAAAGACCGATCACGGTGCCTCGGGCTGAAGTGGATGCCATCCGAAATTCCAAAGTTTCGCAGATGCCAATGGAATTGCTCAATTCCCTGAATGCGCAGGAAATTGCTGACTTAGTTGGCTATGTCATGGCCGGTGGAGATGCGGGCAAAATCCGAAAGTAATCTGCTGCGGATTTGCGGCGTTTGGTAGAAGCTTGTTGCTTCTACCAAAAGCTAGTTGCTTAATGTCGGTGCCGCAGCTGAGCCCAGTTGCTTTCTTTGCTCGCCGGGCTACGAACAGCGTCATTGGCTCGGTAGACTGTAGGGAGCGTGAACTCCCTCTTCGAATTCTACGGGCCAAAGATATGTTGATGTGCTTGCGAATCAGTATACTTCCAATTGTTCTCGTTTTGTTGGCTGCCTTTCCAGCAAAGACTGTGTTTGCTCAAGATGGAAAGATTCTTGGCGAGCTCTTGCGAGAATTAGTCAAATCAGAGTTGCAGCGTCGGCAGTCAGATTTTCCTGTTCCGGCTCTGCGGCCTGGACAGCCGAAACCAGGGCAACAGCCGAAACCAGGGCAACAGCCGAAACCAGGGCAACAGCCGAAACCAGGGCAACAGCCGAAACCAGGGCAACAGCCACAAGCGTTCCAGCAAGATGTGCGGCGGGTTCGCGGATATACCAATTCCTTTGCCAATGATTCTGCAGCATTATTGAGGGAGATGGAACGCGAGTCGAGCCGTTATGCTGGGCTGCACAATCACCTGGACGAAGTACGCAAGTTGCAGGCTTTGGCGTCCTACGTGAACCAGAACTTGGGGCAATCTCCGCAGCGCAATGAAGTGTTGAACGAACTATCACAGCTTGACGCTCAATGGCGACTTGCAAAATACCATATCCAGCAAGTGCCTCAATTGCCTAGTTCCTGCAGTCGCTACGTGGAGCGGTTGGACGGGCTTTGTACTCAGATCTGCGATCCCTTTGGCATTGAGCCGCAGTTTGATCGACGGGAGCTTGCCCGTTTGTTTGAATCGTTTTCCGCGGAAATACGTCATCTGTCGCGCGATGTGCAATTTGAAGCGCGGACAAAACCGCAGGCCAGCAAGATCGTCAGGCAATTGCAGAACTTGGAGACCCGCGCTCGGCTGCTTAGCGATGCAACCTATGGCCGTGAGTCTTCTGACGAGATCGTCGCCGAGTACAATTCGATGAGCGAAGCGTGGCAACCCATAACTCAGCAATTGTTCCAATTCAACAATGTTTACATTGATCGAACCTTTGAGCAAATACGCCAGTTGGATCAAGGGATTCGTGAACGACTTTGGCTGCCGCAGTCATTGAACAGTGCACATCTAGGGCACTTGACCCAAGTTACAGACCAGGAGTTGCAAAGGCTGATGGGGCAGATCAACCTGCCGATGCTATTGGATGTGCGTGATAGCCAATCCGTGCTGCAGAACGCGGCCAACTTGAGGCAAGCGATGGCTGGCCTATGCGAGTGTGCGGTCGATGGCGCGCAACGTCAGGAGCTTGTACGGGCTTGGGAGAAACTTGATCGGGCTTGGCGTACGATGGATGGATTTCTTAGTGCGATCGCAACTCCTGCCCTTCAAGACTCCCGGCAGCTTGTTCAGGTGCACATGGACGACTTGAGGGCATCACTTGGAATTGAGTTGGTCTTCGACCTTGCTCAGATACGACGTTATGGTGCAGAAATCGATGGAATTGCGGATCAGCTAGTATTCCATGTCCGACAGTGGCAAGCTCGTCCGAATTCCAATCTAACCAACCAGACGGTTCGGGATACCAATGATTTTGTAACCGCCTGTCATCGTTTCCACGAAAGTTGCAATGGTGGCGAAGCGCAGCAGGCGTTACTTTACAATCAATGCATCGAAATGCTAAATGCCTGGACAAAACTGAGAACCAAATTGGTGCAGTGCAATTCTTCGGATCGCGGGGCAATATTTCGGGTTTGTGATAAAGCGACGAATTGCCTGCTGCATTTGCAGACACTTCTGCGCAAGTGAGAATTGCTTTTTCTTAAGGATTGCAGGGACTGAGTCCTGACAGTTTGCGTGGTCAGTTGAGCAGTGCAGACAAAATCGGCGCAAAACTGGTAACTCGGGCGGCTTGGCACTAGTTTCGGCCCGTGTAGCGAGCGACAATTTAGAGTCGTGGCGTTCTTGAAACACCGCGATTCCTACCAACTTCGCTCTCCCACAGGATCCCGCCCATGCGGTCTCGACTTCGCTTCAGCCTGCCACTATCAGTTGCCGCCCTGCTTTGCTGCTTGGTTGGCCAAACTGCAAAGGTTCAAGCTCAATATGCAGGAGCCGAGCCGCCGCCGGAAGCGTTGGCGGAAGGATTTGAGTCGATTACCGCCGAGCAATGCAAAAATTGGCTTAACATCCTGGCTGGGCCTGGTTTTGCAGGACGTGGCACAGGTCAACCCGGGCACGTGAAGGCCGCCCACTGGGTGGCTGGCAAATGCGCTGAGTTTGGTCTCGAGCCCCTCGGCGACGCGGATACGTATTTTCAGATGCTGCCGATGAGTAAGCTGCAAGTTGCGTCGGAGCAGTCGAAGCTAACGGGGCCTGATGGATTGACCGTGCCGTTCACGGATTCTATTTCGCTGGACCGATTCAATGCTGAGCCGCTTGTCACTGGTAACCTCTCATTCGTTGGAATTTCAGGAGCGGAAGCTAAGCTAGATAACTCTTCAGATTTACGCGGAAAAATTGTGGTACTTTCAGCCGACGATGCGGCGGAAGGTCGCGGCATTTTTACGCTCACGCGTCAGAGGCCAGCAGCTATCCTGCAAGTTGTCGATGTCTTGCCCAAGTCGGCTTCGCAGTTGAAACGCGGAAACAATCGGAGGCGTACAAATACGACTTCTGGATTTATCAGCAAAGCGGCTGCAGAGAAGCTCTTGGAGGCGGTAAGCGGTGAGGCCGAGTGGTTAGAGATTCCGAGCGAAGAAAACACCGCTTCAGTCAACAACACGGACAAATCCTTCACGATGGAAGCCAGGGTATTTGAGGAGCCGACATCTGTTCCCAATGTGCTTGCATGGTATCCAGGTTCTGATCCAGAGCTGGCGGATGAGTATTTAGTCATCGGGGCTCATTTGGATCATTTGGGGGTTCGTGGTGACACCGTATATCCAGGAGCGGACGACAATGGATCTGGTTCGACGGCAATTCTGAACATTGCAAAAGCGATCAGCCAGAATCCGGTCAAACCCAAGCGTAGCATTTTGTTCATGTGGTTTGCGGCCGAAGAAATGGGCTTGGTCGGCTCGCGGCATTACGTCGAGAATCCGATCCTGCCGCTCGACAAAATGATTGCGATGTTGAACCTTGACATGGTGGGGCGGAATGAAGAAGTGCCTGGTGAGCCAGCGAGCGAGAATATTCAGACCCTGCACTTGGTTGGAAGCAAGAAAGGTGATCCAGCATTCCACGAGATGATCTTGGACGTCAACAAGCACGTTAATGTTACTTTTGAGTACGATCAAGAAGGTGTTTTTGGACGCAGTGACCAAATCAACTTTTTCCGCAAAGGTGCCTCCGTTGCATTCATGTTTGGCGGCTTTCACCCAGACTACCACCGGCCGGGTGATGTGCCCGAAAAGATCAACTACGACAAAATCGCATCAGCGGCCAAGCTGTTTTATCTAGCCGCCCATGAAGCGACCTCGCACGGCTTCTATCCTGTGCCAGAAGAGGAAGATGAACAGCCAGCTAAAAAGATTGAGGAAAAAGCTGCCAAGCCTCAAGAAGCAAAATCGGGCGCCGCTAAGTAATCGATATTTGCGGGTAAAGAGCACAAGGCCGAAATGCGAAGGTAGCAGGGCAATTCGCTGGTGCGTTGGGTTCTCGTTCTACTGGGATCGTGAGGTGGCCGCCCGAAAGACTTGGATTTGGGGCGCCCGAAGAAATTTGGCGTATTCCTTGTTGAGGACTGTCTCGATTTGAGTTGTAGTTTTGTCTTGGATGTCCACGATGCCAACCAGCGGTAGGTTGATCGTAGAATCGGCCAAGACGATAGTTTCGCAGTTTATCGAATCGTCTGTCCAGCTTTGAATTCGAATGACCTCACCGGCCCTTACTGGCGAGGTCGATGTAGGAACAGAGAGCCCGACGTAGAACGGGTGAATTCCGTCAACAAGGTTACGCAGGACAAATCCCACAGAAAAAGCCGCCATCAATAGCAGTAAAGTAGCCACCGAGATTTGTGGTCGAAACTTCTTTTCGCTAGCCATGATTTCCTTTTAAGGCTGGGGATGAGTACCGAGATGAATTGTATCTTCAATCCGTATTCTTTGCTCCGGGATGTAAGCTTCCTCGGCCCTAGACCGCCCTAGGCCTCAAGTTTGCCAGCAAAGGCACCGAAAGGAGTAAGATTACCCAGATTCGAAAGGCCGGTTTGGCCTTCGAAAGGCCGCGAAAGCTTCGCAAACTGCATAGATCTACGGTCATTTATCTGTCTGGACTGGCAAAAACGGCTTGCGAGTTTTTGGGGCGACGGATAAACTTCCATCCTTCATTTCACCCCAACTACGAAGACATTACGTACTTTTGGTCCATATCGATGACGCTCACTCAAAAAACCACGGTCGCCAAACCTAATGAAGTCGCTCAGAAGTGGTTTCATGTGGATGCCGAAGGGCAAGTATTAGGCCGACTCGCGAGTGATATTGCGATGATTCTGATGGGTAAACATCGCCCAACCTATACTCCGCACGTCGACACGGGCGATTTTGTAGTCGTTACCAACGCGGAAAAGGTCGTCATGACCGGCGAAAAGATGCGTGATCGCCACTATGCTTGGTACACGGGGTATACTCGCCAGCGATTGGAAAGCTACGGTGATCGGCTAGAGCGTAAGCCGGAAGATTTGGTTTACCATGCAGTTCGACGCATGTTGCCGAAGAACAAGTTGGCTCGCAAAATGCTCAGCAAGCTTAAGATTTACGCGGGGCCGGAGCACCCCCATCAGGCTCAGCAGCCTGAGACGTTGGATAACGTCGGCAAGAAGCTTGGTCACTAAATCATATTCGACTCAATCATTCATCTCCAAAACAGATTAAACGCCGATGGTAGCGGTCAAGAAAGATAAAATTAACGGTGATGCTCTTGGTACAGGGCGTCGCAAGAGTTCTGTAGCGCGAGTGCGTGTTCGTGCTGGCTCTGGCAACATTACGGTCAACGGAAAGAAGCTGGAAGAGTTCTTCCCGACGATCCAGCACCAAGAGGCTGTACTTCAGACCCTCGCACATGTTGAGGCCAGTGGAAGTGTCGATGTTATCTGCCGCGTGAGCGGTGGTGGTATCACAGGTCAAGCAGGTGCAATCCGTATGGCACTCGCTCGGGCATTGGTCAGCTACAACGAAGAAAACTTCCAGCCGCTACGAGACGACGGCTTCCTGACTCGCGATGCTCGAATGAAAGAGCGCAAGAAGCCTGGTCTACACGGTGCACGGCGCGGAACTCAGTTCAGCAAGCGTTAAGCATCGAAGCAGACGCAGATTTTCAGTATCTTCGGATCGGAGGCGGGATTGCTCCCGCCTTCTTTCGTTCACGTTGCCCGCTGCTTTTATGGCAGTTGATGAGCAGTATCTTCTTGCCGCCAGGGTTTGATAATCTATCCGGCTCGCCAGGCTGGATGTTGGGCAAGCAATAAATCTTTGTGAACTTGATTTGGGCTGTCTGATTCGCCGGAATCCCTTGTGGAATGGAACAAGCATCCCAGCGCCGCCTGCACCGAGCAGCCAGTTGACGGCTGTTGCATGCGGCTAGGGCAAACTTTCACTTTGCTGCTTTTCGCTTTTCCAATTTCCAAAATAGGCAATCCAGGAAACAGCAATTCCAAGAAATAGGATCGGTACTCTGCCCAGAGTCGCATACCAACTTGGGCTCGAATCTAAAATCGGCACATGGACCATTTTAGCGCAGTCTTCCAAAATGGGCAGTTCCTCAACGATGTTGCCGTTTGGCGCGACGACCGCTGAAACGCCGCGACTCGCGCACCGTACGAAGTACTTTCCAGTTTCTATGGATCGCCCGCGCGACAACCTGAAGTGCTGTCTCAGTGCAATCTCACTCTTGAAAGCTGAACCATTGGCAATTGAAATCAGCATATTTGCCTTTTGATTTGTCAGCGCGAGTGCCAGTTGCGAATACATGTCTTCGCAGCACAACACGACACCTATTGAGCAACCAGCAACTTGTCCAATCGGTTGGATTTCGTTGCCGCGAGAAATGACTCTATCGTTGCCGAGTGTCCTACGAAGAATGGGCAACAGCTCCTCACCCGGGATCGACTCCCCGTACGGCATCAAGATGTTCTTGTCATGGCGTCCAATCAGTTGTCGGTTTTCGTCGAAAAGAAAGGCGGAGACAAATTCTGCCTTGGGAAAACCCGTAGTCGAATCTCGAACCCAGCTATCACCGCCTGCTAGGAGAGGCGCAATTGGCTCAGGTGCAGGTAGTTCCCCCAAGGCCGTCTTCCAGGAACTCTGTTCCACCAAAGATAACTCCGAAAAATCGTGTAGCGACTGCTCGTAATTGCCAATCGAACACTCTGGCCAAACAACCAAGTCAGCCAGGCCTTGGACGCGTTGACTGGCTCGAAACATCCGTTGATGGGACTTTGGATGAGCTGTGTCTACCTGGACCAACAACACGCGGAGAGACTTCGCTCCAGATGTTTCAGCCGATTCTTGCAATGGAAAAGCCGTGCTCCAGCCTATTGCAGAAAGAACTAAGAGCGGCATGCACAGAAAATGCCAAGAGAAACTTCTCAAACTCGTGATCAACGGGCTCGCAGGTTTTCTCCTCTTTCTCGTACCCTGGCGTTTATTAAATCCGCGCCTTGATGCTTTGCTATCACGCGATGAGTTGCGCTTTGTGCTAGCTCGTCCTTGCATCTGGCCAACGTATTTGCAGCGAACCAAACGGATCGCGTGCCCAAGACTAGGAACCAACATTGCCATTGCACACGCCAGCAGGGAAAGCAGCGGAATTCCTCCCAAGTGTGCAGACTGCCGAATCCAAGGCAAATCGAGCAACATGCAACCGATCGGAAAAGGAAAAAAGCTAGGTGCGAGAGACTCACAGACTATCCATAGTACCGGAGCGAAAATCCACTTATCAAAGAAGCGACAAGAGAGCGGTAGAAGGAGGGCAAACACTACGAATGTTGATGACTGGATTGCGCACACAAATGCGGAGGCAGCCCAAGTAAACAACTTGGAATCGGTCTCAAGCAAATACCCAGCTGTCTCAGGCAACCAAGTACAGGCTATGGCGAAGGAGGTGCATCCCATAACATACGCAAGCAAGAGACGACTCCACCAGCGCCTCGTCGAGAATTGCGAGTGAAAGAAGAATCCCAAGCCAATGGTTGCCCAAAGACTTGGGATTGATTCGCGCCAAGCAGCACCAAGGAGGAAACCACCGATGCAAGTCGAAATTAAAGCGTACAAGGTTTCATTCCTGGACAGCCGCTAACCGTCTGAACCTGGGCCGCCGGGCCCTCCAGGTGGCGGCAATATCCCCTCAGTGATGAGCGGTGGTCCACCTTTGGGATCGTTGGAAACTGTGAACTTCTTGTTCTCCCCCCCAGCCAAGACGACTTCAATGGCGGAATACTCCTGACCAGCAGTTATGGTGTCGCCATCATCAAGAGACTCATATGCCGTTTTGTTTGCAGCCACCAGGATGTACGTCCCGTCTTCTTGATCGAGAAACCCAACTCGAGAAAAAGGACCTGCTGTAACTACTACGGAAACTAGAGCATCCGCGTCTGCCTTTGTTTCTGGAACTTTGTCTTCTTCAGAAAGCAACCAAACTTGAATGTCACCGTTCTCGTCGTCAAACGAGTTTCCATTTGCAACATCAACGCTGTTCTTCCCACTGCCCTTTCCACCTCCAGCAAAGGCATCTGACACGACGAATCCTGCTAGGCACAACGCCGTAGCAAACAATCTCAAACTAACATTCACAACTAACCCCTTCAGTTAAAAAACTGGGAACGGCAGACCCCTGCCTAAAATTCCCACTTGACTACTTCTTGTTGATTCCGGGTACAAAGAGCTCCAATCGTGTCCACGTCGATGGCCTGTGAAAGGAAATGCACCGATGCGTCGCAGAACACAACGTTTGCCCCGTTAGGATGCAGGCTCGCAATTTCCTTGAAGCCCCCGCGTAAGTTATTGATGCCGCCATCGTCGTGCGAGAAGCAATTCATTCCCGAAGCCCAATAGCCGCCATGTTGCTGACTCACCGCCACTCCCTCAGCCACGCAAATGGTACTACTCAATCCGTCTAGCACGTCTCGCACTCGGATTGATCGGTGTCGCGTTGTTTCGGGGAACAACACGCCGTTGCGTGAGCCATTGCGATTCACATTGATCCAAGAACCCGAGATCCCGCAATAGTCGGTAAGACCCTCATAGTTTTTCCAGGAAGCAGGGCATCTATACACCGAAAGCCTGGTACTTGCTGGCGTTTGATTCTCCGGTGCAAACCAACCCGTCTCATAATTAATTTCCTCGTAAAGATTGACTTGCTCCAGGAACGGTAGGGTCCGTGAGGACCAAGCGTGCCCAGTGTGACGCGTCACACTGGGCACGCTTGGTCCTCACGGACCCTACCGTTCCTGGAGCA
>JBCCEO010000245.1:0-10194 GCA_039030255.1 Planctomycetota bacterium
CGCAGCAAATATTAACTGCTGCTTGTTGGCAATGGTCCAAAGGAGAGGAGTCAGTCCCGTTTCGCCGCAGATATCATCGATTCCAACCGATTTGAGAATCAAGTTCACGCCGGTGAAGCTTGGGACCACCGAGCCAGTGACGTGCGGCGCTTCGAACTCGCGAATCAGATCTGTCGCCGTGAAACAAAGGCCATTGACTGGGACTGGCCGCACGTAGGCATAAAGCGCTTCGCCCTGGATTCCCAATTCGGTCAAAGTACCACAATGGGGGCAAGTCGTTTTCATCTCTGTCGCACGAAAGGCACCGCAGCATTTGGGGCACTTTTGTGGGATGGATTTGCCCATGATGGACTCCCGCAAGGGGCTGGACTCGAACGGAATCGACAATCTGCGATTGTGGTGCAGGCGTTTGCTCTGGTGGCTGCAGGGGGCAGGCACAGTTTTCGGAGCAAGTTTAGAATCGCTTTTGAAAAGGTACAGCGCTAGAAGCGACTAGCGGAATTGATGCAGTGACTTTCTCTACGAAAGTTCTGCGACTCCGGTAGAATTTGACGATTCTCACATTTCAGTATGCCTGTGATGCTCGCTACTGCATTTTGACCAACGAACAGGCGTCTGCCCGAGTAGCTCCCGCAATTTTTCCAGGGCATAAGCTTTCGAGTTTCAACACGATTCTCATGGCTCATTGATTAAAACCGGCACAATCCGAAGGAAATGGGGATCAGGGTGCAGGTTTGAGGGCTCAGTTTTGCGCGGGCATTTTGAGCGAGCAGGTTTGCGGGATGCGGCTCAAGACACTTTGCGTCTACTCTCCTATCAGCAGATGCTTTTCAAACCAGTTCAAGGACTCTTCGACTGCCCGCATCATATCTCTACTCAAGGCGTGGCCCGATTTTTCGTAGAGTACAAACTTGTTCTGCACACCAATTTCCTGCATCTTCTCATGAATCCATTCGCCTTGCTCTGGGGGTACTAAAGTGTCCTTTGCACCGGAGATGATCAGGCAGGGCGCGTCGTCTTTTGTGACAAAGTACAGAGGCGAAAGTTTTCGGGCTTCTTCCCTGCTAATATTCAGACCCGGAAATTCCAAATACTGAGGATGAAGATTCGGCGTGCTCCAGACATACGGCGTAATGTTGCTAGGTGGTACCAGTGCGACGCCAGCGCGAATGCGACTGCTTGTTTGTGCAAGTGGATCAGCTGATCGGGTATCACCGTCATCGCCAGTCGTAGCGAGCATCAAAGTTAGATGGCCTCCGGCACTCATTCCAAAAACACCAACACGATCCGCAGCAACGCCGTACTCCTCGGCATTCTTCTTGATATGCCGGATGGCTCTACGAGTGTCCGCAAGGGCCTCGGCAATGGAGTAGCGAGGGCTGCTCCCGTGTCGTACCGCGAAGCCCGTGTATCCTTTGGCCAAGAATGGCGCTAGAACAAAACGCGTTTGCTCAGGTGGCGTCCATTTGGACACCCATCCTCCGCTGACAATGAATACAACTGCGGCACCATTGGCTTTCCCACCCGCCTGAAATACATCGTAGGTCATCGCAAGCCCGTCCTTGTGACCGTAGATTACCTCGCGATTGCTCGGCTTCCTTTTTTCTTGCGATTCAGCCTGGGTATTCTCCTGGGCTCTCGTCGGGATCGTCGCAGTAATCAGGACTAGCATTAGCATATTTGCAGTGATTTTTCGAAACGATATTAAATCTCGAATCGTCATTGATGGAGCTCCCGGGATCTGTAGTTCTTGCGAGGCCTCAATCCTATCACAGATGCCAACGCCTGTTTCCCGGTCAATATCGCCTTAGGACCCTTGCAAAAACAGCTCGATCTGTGCAATTAAACAGGCGGAAAATCGCTGTTTTTTAGTGGAAAAAAAGAAATTCAGAAAAAAGGCTCCGAGTCCTGTCCAGTTCGCCTGCCGTTTCGTGACGTGATGATTGTGAAGCTTAAACATTCAACCAAAGGAGATAGAGATGAAATTCAGAATCATGATGAAACTTATACCTGCCACCACGTTTTTGGCCGTCCTCAGCCTTGGTACTGTACGTGCGCAAGACTGGAGTCAGTCCGTATCCAGCGACCCTGAGGTTCGAGCTGTCGCACTCAAGGGAATCGAACTAATGGTGCAGTTCGGGAAGAGTGAGTCGCAGGCCCAGCAGCAGATCCGTGGCATCTTCGGATCTCAAGCTGAGGTTGCTGTGACGAACCAAGTCATTTCAAAGAAGTTTCCGTCGCCACAACAAAATGCAAATGCAGCCAACGCCTTTGTGCAAACTTATGTTCGAGTTGGCTTGGAAGACGCTACTCCACAGAAGCGCGATGCGGTGCTTCAAGTTTTCGATGGTGTTATTCAGGAAATGGAAATGTTGTCTGCCGGAAGTCAAGCGAACCCAAGTGCAGAGCTTCGCGGCCAGTATCGTCAATTGCTCCATGATACCGCTGAGGTTCAGACCGAGCGACGTGGCGAAGTGAACTTTGAGTACCGAAAAGGAGCATTCGGATATGAGCACTGCCAATGGAATTACGCTTCGTCCAACACTGCCTCCGCTGAGATTCCAGAATCGCAAGTCACGTTGACGAAGTATCCTGGCGAAGAGCCAATCGGAAAAGTTCGCTTCGCGATGGCACTAGAACAGCAGGCGGTTCAGAACCAACCGACTCGAGTATCTGCGAAGACAGCAGCGTACCGAGCTCCTAACGTCTGCGAATACCAAATGGGCAAGGAAATCATCACGGCCGAATTGGCAGCTCCTGAAATCGTCGAGCTGAGCGGCAAGCAAATCGCAGTGTATGAGCAAGAGTTATTCCAAGACACTTCGGGCACCAGCGATCAAGATCTATTCACTTTTGCAGCTTGCCTGCAACGCGGCGGAACGATGCGACTACGCTACCGCGAAAATGGCAAGATCTTTCGAACACGCGTTGTTGGTCCGACGATCAAACTTGCAAAAGTCCTGCGCAACGCTCGCGAATGGATGTCGGCCCACTGGAAAGTATTTGTTTCCAATCGCCAGGAGCGAATCTCCAATTCCGCGATTCGTAGCTTCCTGGCCAACCGACCTGTTCGCAAGCGAATTGCCGGTGCACGGGATACCTTGGCAAATCACATTCGCGAGACGAAAGCACTGCGTCAGCAGCTTGCTCCAAGTGCTCCTGAGGCACCGAGCTTGATAGAAGAAGCAGCCGAAGTCGAAACGCCAGATGAAAGCCTGCCTTTGCCGCAAATCGAGGAGAGCCCAAGCGAAGAAGCGAAAAATATCGGCCGACGTGCCAAACTAACGCTACGTCGCTCTTGGTAAAAGCTCCTCAAACTCTATCTTTGGATCCAATTCGAATTGTGAATGGCGGCTCGTCATTCACAATTCGATTTTCTCAATCAGAATCCAGAGAAACGCTCTCATCGCAGTTCGATTCTTGCTAAAGTAGCTTTATCGCAAAGAGCCGGTCATGGTCACGAATCTTGCGTTGGATTGCTTTGAAAAGATGGATGAGTCGACTTTTCCCCCAACACGAACTGTAGACGCTTCGGACTTGCGGCCCGTCGATTTCTCAAACTCGGAGTTTGGTGAAGCCTATCAAGTTTTGAGGCTGATTGCCGAGCACGGGCAGGGCCAAGTCTATTTGGCTTACGACAAGCACTTGAGTCGGCAAGTCGTGATCAAACGCTGCAAGGAAAGTGTGGACCAGTGGAGTCGCCAGACTTTGATCGAAGAAGGCCGCATCCTGGCCAGTCTCGATCATTCCAATCTTGCTCGGGTCTTTCACCTAGGCTTCGATAGCACAGACTGCCCGTTTCTAGTGATGGAATTCATCGAAGGACGCAACCTTGCGGAGGTCATGCGAGACGGATCTTGGACCGCCGGCGAAGCCACCGAGATGATTCTCAAAGTCGCTGAGGCTTTAGCGCACGCGAACGAAGCGGGTGTGATCCACTGTGACATCAAACCGGCCAACATCGTCATCGGAAAAGACGGGACGGTGAAGCTGATCGATTTTGGATTGGCCCAAACACGCAGCCCACTCATTGCCGAGGAGTGTACATCGAGCGGCGGTACGGTCGCGTACATGCCACCAGAGCAAGCACGCTCGATGTTGGAGAACGATAAGTTTACAGCCAACGAACAAATAGATGTTTTTGGCTTAGGCGCGATCTACTTCGAGTTGCTTGCAGGTGAGAGACTTTACGATGGTCCCAACTTGCAATCTGTTCTTGAAAAGGCGGCAGACTGTAACATTAACTTTGATAGCCTCACTCAAAAAGGATTGCCGGACAGCTGCCTGACCGTCTGCCAGAAAGCACTCGCCGCAGACACGCAAAATCGTTTTCGCAATGCACGTGAGTTCGCCGATAATCTGGATGGTGCACCGGACTCGAGGCAGTCCATTTCGCCACTTCAGATTGCCAAGCACCCCTTTGTTATTCCGATTTGTACAGTCGCCATTATCTTGTCCGTTGGCGGCTACTGGATTTTTGGCTCTCCTCGCAACAGGGACAATGGGGCCGATGAAGACTTGGCGAAGGCAAATCAGCAGCAGCTATCGAGCCATTCCAATTCGGAGGGGCATGAGAGTCCACCGGAGAGTCAGACACACGATCGTGACAATCCTTCCAACGAAGAACCAGATCTCTCGAAATCGGGAATTGCAAAGCCCAAACAGCCGCTTGACGAAGAAACTGACGCTTCAAGCAATAATGCAGTGCTGAGTGAGCCCAACCAGGAAGAGCCGTCTGAATCGTCAAATGATTCCGGGTTCTCGCAATCGATCGTGGGTGCCGAAAATCTGCCTGCATCCTCAAAAACTGATGGTGGGAAGCAGGAGCCAGATGTCAAAACACCTGTTGAGCAGGGCCGAAAAACAACACCAACCTCTAACGGTCCTTCGAATGCATCTGAAAGGTACAATGCCAGAATCGCACTAGTCAACGAACTTAAGAAACAGAATTCGACATACTGCTTCTTCCAGCTAGACGGTATCGAAGCCATCTTGGGTTTTGGCGAAGATTCGGACTCAAACGCCAATGGGAATGTGGGCAGATCTCGAGTCTTCAACCGAGGGAAGCCATTGCTCGGGCGAAAGCAGCATATCGCTGACAGAGGGCTGGAAATATTCATTTTGCCAGATCTTAAAAAGAGCTGGTCCGTTTTCGTCATTAGCCCTGACGGTTCGATCGAACCTCTACTTTCCTCCTTGGAGCAGAGCTCAGGCCCGAGCATTCGCTACCCCAATAAAGAAGAACAACTTTGGTTTGGCAGTCAGTCGGGCCAATACACTTTCCTATTTGCTTCCAGCGAAGATGATCTTACGCCGATACGTGAAAGAGTCGCCAACACGGCGAACAGCTATGATCTTTCGCGAGTAACTGGATCCTGGAAATGGTCGGAAGGAAAATCCGAAAAACTGCAATCGTCCAAGTCCATTCTAGGAGGAATCGCCAAGCCTGGCTTCGCTAACTTTCCGCTCAAATCCAATGAGCCTCTCGGTCAACTTTGCACACAATTGGAACTCCAAGAACTGGACGTCGCAGCCGTCTCGTTTCCGATCACGTTGCCTTAAGGTAGATCTGCCGGTCAGGTATGTTAAATAAATACTAACAGTACGCGCAAGCGAGTACTCTGAACAACACGACGCGCCAGCGACTGCCAAACCGAATTTCCACTCGCTTGCGCTCTTGAGCTTTGTGCCGGTATTCGGCCCGCGAAAATATTCCTAGCTCATTGTTCCAAATCAAGCTGCTCAAGCACTTCTTTGGCACGCATGAGTTTTCTACTGACCGTCTTCTCCGAGACATTGAGTTCTTCCGCGATTTCGGCGTAAGTAAAATTGGCCATGCGGAGCTCGATTACTTTCATCCCGACCTCATCTAGTTGTTTACTAAGCAGTCCCATGACTTCGACCAACTCCTCTGCATGCTCGGGCGCCGGTTCCTTCGCAACGGCCAACTGCAATTCATCCAACGGTAGCGAATTCTGCCCACCGCCCCTTTTTTTTGCCCTCGAGTCTCGTATTCTGTTGGAGATGCGGCGGAGCGTTATGGTCACTAATTGTTTCCATAGACTCTCGTCATCCTCAAACTGAAATTTTTCTTCCTGAATGCGACGGAAGACGGTTCGGATGACGGAGGCCGCGATATCATCTGGGTCAAACTTTGCATGAAACTTTTGATCCAAGTTGTACTTGGAGAGCTTTGCGAGTTTTGGCAAATAGTCTGCTAACAATTCGCCAATTTCGTCGTTATCCATGATTCCTATGTCTCAATCTTCAAACAAAGCGTGATGTAAGTTTTGGGACGCTAATCTCCATGCACCAGCAGATTATAAGGCCGAGCAATCGAGTATTTGAAGTATGACCAACGATTCGCAATTGATTGATGCTGCTTGCATGCGTTTTGAGCGATTGTGGAAGCCTGAGTGGTCACTAGGAGAGATCCGTAGTTTCCTTGAGGCGGAAACGCTATTGGGTGACAGTTACGTTGAGTTGGCAACCGAGCTTTTTGCTATCGACCTGGATCGCCGCTGGCAACTCTGGGGCAAGAAACACATGGGAGAATTGTCGCCCAAACAAGCGGTATTGGAATTGAATTCGATTCCCAAGGCCGAAGAGTACATCGCTGCACTACGCGTTTGTATTCCAAACGGCAGAATCGCGTCCAGCACCTTTCACGAAAGCGACTTTGCTGCCCGCCAGAGACACGGCGATGCAATTGCTCCTTCAGCTGAGGTTTCAGAAAGCCTACAAGCCCGATTCACCGAAGACCGTCCCAGGGCGATCGTGAGGAGCAAGAAAGAAGCGGAGCCCAATGAATTTCGATTCTGGGACGTGCTCACTATTGGCCGGCAATCGAAAGAAGATCAGCCTCCATTTTCACTGAGCGATTCGTCGATTCCAAAGTTGATCTGTGCTCCTGGAAAAGACCGCAGAATCAGTCGCAACCAACTGTCCATTCGAATACTATCTCGGCAATGGGCTCTGATTGAAAACACGAGTCACAATCGACACGTACCAATCGGTCGCAGCAGCATCCTCGCCCCTGCGTCAGTCCAAATCTGCAAGTTTCCCATCACAATCAAACTCGACCAAATCATCATCGACTTCTACCGCCGCTAGTGTCGCCAGCTCAATTGCAGCAATTCGTATCTTTGCAGCTGTACAGCCATTGGATCTACAAAGCGGAGTCTAGACCCCAATAGCATGCATGATCGAGCCAATTGCATAACACACGGCTATGTTTGCGACATACAAGCTGAGGATGGTAAGCGCCGTTTGCCAATTGATCAAGATCAACGACCAGATCACTGCGGCACCAAAGCAACTAGATAGTGTGCCACCTAGCGTCAGGCTTTCCGCAATTCGCGAGTTCGCAGAACCGAAATGGCCTAGGAATCTTTTCAGATTGAACTCCAATTCTTCATTCTGCCAATCGAAATATTTTGGAGGATTACTAGGCTTTAGCACCGGTTGATGTGCAGTCGATATCCGCCAGAAGAATATTTTAAAAGATGGCGGTTATAGCCCGAACTTCAATGAAAAATCTGAATACCTGTGTGCTACGGGGCAGCTTGTTCTGCCCTGAGACAGAATAGGTTTTTCTGACCGCGGATCAGGATGCGATTCTGATCAGGAACAGGCGAGCCGATGACGGATTGCCCGAATTCGTTTTCGGAAAGGAGCTGGAATCGGCCGTCGGCAACGCTAGCCACGAATACAGTGCCGTCTTCGCGAGGGGCGTATAGCAAGTCTGATGCAATAAGTGGTGATGCGTAGAATGCGGATCTGTGTTTGGGAAAGCGATCGGACCATATTGTCTTTCCGGTGGCCGGTTCAATGCACTCGACTTCGCCTTTATCGCGGACAAGGTATACTCGGCCCTTGTAAGCTACAGGTGAAGGAACAAAAGAGCTTATATCGTCACGCATCCAAACATGATTGGTCTCGGTGACATCACCGCTTCCGGTCAGTCGAACGCCAAACAAGCGTGGAATGCCACGATCATTGCGACCAAAACAAATCACGGCCATGTCTCCAACGATGACTGGATTCGAAATGGCCGGCCACAACTTGTTGCCCTCTGGGTTAAAGCCTCCGCAACTCCAAACGACAGCGCCATCCTTCGAATCGTGCATAGTCAAATGCTCAGTGCCCCAAACTAAGATGACTTCACGTCCATCGTGCTGCATGACAATGGGAGTCGTGTAGCACTGGTCCGATTCTTGCGGCACCTTGTAGTTTCGAGCAACTCTCCAAGCCAACTCACCGCTCTCTTTGTCAAAAGCGGCAAGCCAGGAATCTCCAGCGTGCATGCGGGCCATGATGACGTACTGATTGGTCAGCACAGGTGACGTGCCGTGGTCCCAGTATCTTTTGTCCGCTCCAAAACGCTCGACTAAATTCGTCTGCCAACGATTGCTTCCGTCCAAATTGACTGCGGCAAGTGTTCCGCTTTTATAGTAAACAAAAACGCCCGATCCATCCGTTATCGGCGATGCGTTGCATCCGGATCCGTTGCGGTGCTTGCCTGAAGTTTCCTGGTCGAAAATTGCCCGCCACTGCGGTTTTCCGGATCGGTCCAAACTTAAGAGTGCATCTTTTCCATCCACTGGTGCTGTGACCAGAATCTGATTCTTCCACACGATGGGAGTGGAACATCCCTTTCCTGGTAGTTCAGCACTCCAAGCGGCGACGGTCGGATCTAATGCGCGAGGAAAATTACCCTCAGTGATACTGCCGCTGTCGTTTGGCCCCCTCCAACTGGGCCAGTCCGCGAGTATCAAACTGGAATTTAGCAGGATGGCTAATAGAAAAGTGCTAATTATCGATATGGACTTCATTTGCATTGCATCAAGAGGTTGAAAAATGTTTGCGAGTTGAAACGACGAACGGGATGCGGTTGGTTCAGACTTTTATTTCTTCTATCTGCTTGGTCGCGATTCCGACAGGACGGTCGAGCGGAACTCCGGAACAGGTGAGAAGTGTTGTTAATAAGTCACCTTGGTTGCCTTGCGTGTCGGGTAGGAAACGCCCCGTTTTGATGGAGCCTCCACCTTTACCAGCGAGAATAAAAGGCAGGTTTTTCCGTGTGTGCCGATCCCCGTCCTCGAGGCCCGAACCCCACATCATGATACAGTTGTCCAGCAGCGAACCATCGCCCTCTTGCAAGTCGGCCATTCTCTTCACCATGTAGCCGAATTGATCAATATTAAATTTTGTAATCGCGGCAACCTTGCGAACTTTTTCAGACTGATTGTTGTGGTGAGTCGTCGAATGATGTTTGTCGCTGAACCCTAATTCAGGATAAGAAGCCCCATTTGGGGTGGAACCGATATAGGTGCAGACACGTGTGGTGTCCGTCTGAAAGGCCAGAACCTTGAGGTCACACATCACTTGCATGTATTCGCTACGTTTGTCCCCTTCGGGAATTTTGATTTCGATCGGAGGCGAATCGGAGTCGTGTCGGCGACTGGACCGAACGCCAGCCTTCTCCATTGCTGCTTCCTTTTGACGCATTTCAATCGCGGCGATTCGACGCTCGACCGAGCGGACACTATCCAAATACTCGTCCAATTTCCGTTGGTCGCCAGTCGGTAAATTGCGTCGGAAATCGCGTGCTCCAGCAAGCACTCGATCCAACAATTGACGGTCCAAAGGACTCAGCGCCGCCGATGCTCGGCCCGTCTTTTCTTTTTTATTGAACAAGCGATTGAGGACATTGCGCGGATTGATCTCTGCGGGAACAGCTTGCGTCGGGGATCGATAGCTGCAGTGTGAGTAGTAGGCCTCGTTGAGTCCCGCTTGGTTTTCCTTCCAAGTCTGGGGCATCGTCGCCAACTCAAGGGAAGGCAATGGCGTCATCGCACCGACGTAGTTCGCAGCAATCTGGACGGCGGAAATTGAAATATTGATTTCATCCCGCTTGTCAGGGTCGGGGAGCGCGGCTGTTAGCCAGGTTGAGAGTTCCAGTGCATGGGGCGCGCCTTTGAATGGCCCGTTGGCGACTCCAGCAATTCCCTTCATCATCAAGCATTGATCCAGCACAGGCCGAAGCGATTCGACGGCCGGTGGCGGCGAGCTCAAGAAACTCTCCGCATCGGCCGGCCAAAAGTCGTCCATGATCACGCCATGAGGCATATACATGAACCCAAGTCGCACGGGTGGACTGTAGCTCTGTGAATCACTAGCTTCTGCCCAGCC
>JBCCEO010000246.1:0-10192 GCA_039030255.1 Planctomycetota bacterium
GATAACTCGACGTGGGTTTATGTCTATCTACCCATCTGGATTCTTGGGGTCATTGGCGGAATCCTCGAGGCGTTTGATACAAAAAGAATGTCAGGGAATGGCTTGGCGAATATTTGCATAGCACTGGTGATTCTTTGCATGGTTTTTGGACCAGGGCTGCTGTTCGGTGCTGTTTGGATGTATCAATCCGTTCTAGGAGCGCAAGCCGCGTAGAGAGTTTTTGGTTATGAGGAAGGCTTCATAGAAAAAACGGCAAGTGGTTCTGCACGCTGCAGAGCACTTGCCGTTTTGCGGTGTTTTCTTGGTTGAAGGTTAACCATCAACTCGGTGGTTAAGATCTTCGTCGATGACGCAGCAAACCCAAAGCACCAAACAGGAGCATGGCAGCACTAGAAGGCTCTGGGACGAAGGCGAAATTATCCATCGCCGCATAGAGCGGCGTGTTGATTCCGAAGCCCCCGACATCAGTAGATGTGTAGCTTAGGCCAATAGATTGGGCGCCTGCAAGTGCCGTCGTATCGATGGTCTGCCAGCTATCCAGGATGAAGTCCTGTGAGTTATCCGCGAATCGATAGTCGGCAAGGTCGACCGTTACCGATCCAATGGAGTTACCCGTACCGCCTGTTGCATCGAATCCGGTCAAAGTCAATTGAAACAGGTCTGGATCGTTTCCTGATTCTCCCCCGAAATTCTTTGCAAAGGCGTCGCCGTCGCGCATCGAAAGGTAGGCGTAAGTACTGTTGGTGATGTCGACGGAAGCCAGGGACCTTCCAGTGGGAACATTAATGAAGGCTCCCGCCCCAAAAGTCATGGCATAGTTGCTACCGGCGGCCACACCCCCGGCACCATCGGAACCACCACCGGTAATCGCCGCGTATTGGTTTCCAGAGCCTGGGGTTGTGGTGTCGCTTACGTTGGACCAGCTGAATCCCGACCAGGAATCGAAGTTAGAGTTCGAGTTGTTTTGCGTGTAGTTGTTGTTGAATACGACTCCCTGCGTTGTCCACAGTTGCTCGTATTGGGTGCCAAAGCCCAAATCAGTTTGCCCGGTTTCTTGATAGTTACCGCGAAACGCATCGTTGCCCGGGCGGTTGCTTCCGTTGTAGAAGCCAGCTCCAGGCATGGGCAGACCTTCAAAGTCAACAACGATGTTGGCTTGTGACGAGCTGCACAGCACGCAAAATAAAAGGCAGGAAAGTGTGATAATTTTTTTCAATTTAGGCTCCAGGCTGCAAATCATGTCGTAGTTAGTTTAAAAGTCATCGTCGGAAATTGATTCGCGTCCCTTGCGAGTGATAAGTGCTCCAAGCACTTGTACGTCCAGTTCATTGGCAAGAAACTGGACGTGTCCATCAGCAAAAAGCGCCATAGCTCCACCGCTGTGTTGACTGCGAATCTCATTGTCGCCAGCCCATGCATCGGGGTCGTTAATACCGCCTGCTTGAACGAAGACGTTGCGGCCATTAATCCATTCGCTATCTGGTCCGCCAATGTCTTCTGCAACAATGAGGGTTCGCGCTAATCCATCTGTGATATCGTCCCACTCGATCCGTCGGTCATAAAGGAAGACGCCATCGTCAGGATGCCGATCGCGGATACGTTCACCAAAGAGCCCACCGTAATCCGTCTTTCCTCTTATGCTTTCGTTTTCTGGTGCAGAAGGACAGATAAAAATTGATAGTTTGGTGGCAGCAGAAGCCGCATTGACCGCCGCATCGTAAGGCTGCTTGAAGTCGATTGAATCGAAAAGAGGTTGCTGGTCCAAGTAGGGAAGAAGAAAAGCCGACCATGCAAATTGACGATTCGTGCGCGGCGACATCGGACCACGCCATTCGAGGCATCCGACTGGAAGTCGATTTCTTGCGTTGTGATATCCGTGAATACCAATGCCTATTTGTTTCAAGTTCGATTGACACTGAGTTTTTCTCGCTGACTCTCGGGCAGCTTGAACGGCAGGCATGAGTAAGCCAACCATGATTGCGATGATCGCTAAGACAACCATTAATTCAATCATCGTGAAACCGCAGGGTCGCAGTCGAAAACTCAAACTGGTTCTTGGGTGCATAAATCGTCCTTCGAGCGCAGGTACATCCTACCGGGATGGAAGTCCAAGCCGTACGAATCAACGTGAATTTGGGGTCTTCGAGTTCAATGAATGTAGAAGCGAAGCTTGCTGTTATGGATCATGCCCCATTTCCGGAGAGCGTAGTCCACTCGTTCTAGGTAGGTCTTCTGACTTACTGCGATGACTTCCTTATGCCTTCTCGTCTTGGGCTAACCAAGACAATGGCCTTCGAAGAAGTAGGAAGTTTCCAAATTGTGATTCCAAAAAATTGGATCACATTAGGGGCAGCTAACAGCGGCCGGTCCGTCCCGGAATTTCACCGGAGTTCCCTGTTCACGCAAGGAGAGAAAATCAATCGTGCTTACTCTCTCGGAATAGCTACGTTGATCGGCCCGCTTGCGTCACCTCGAACAGATGCCAAGCTTAACAGCTCAAAGGCGGATGTCAACAAAGCGGTTTTTACTTACGGGGCAAATCAGAGTTTCACTTTAGGGTCTTCGGACGCCTTTCGTTCCGACAAAGAATATCGATGCTTTTGCAGCGCTTTCTACTTACACCAGACAATTTTTGTCTCGGTTTTGATCGGTCAATGCCCATTGGTGTACCTCTTTAATGGCACTTGCGTTAGATTGCCTCTCTTTACTTGGTAGGCTGTTCACCAGCCCAAGAACACTTTCAACTCAGACGAACGGAGTGCCAAGATGAATTCCATGCTTCGCTTTGATCCCAATGCGGCTTTCATCCCAGAGACTGGATTAGAGCCAGGTGATGTTGCTGGATTAGGGCCACAGTTGGAAAGGATTCGCGATGAGATCTGCGACATCGATGTCAAGATGTTGGCTGGTGAAATTGCAACTCCGGATAGCAAACAGCCCTTGGACGCAGGCTTCTATATTCTGCCTGAAAGGCTATTGGCCGAGTACGAAGCGGATCGTGTTGGAAGTGAGCTGGCTCGTATTCTGGCGACGACGAAAGCCATGATGGCCGAAGTCGACCGGGTGGTCGTGTTGGGGATTGGCGGTTCTTACATGGGAGCCCGAGCGTTGATGGACGCTTGCTGCCAGCCCTACTTCAATGAATTGAACCGTGGGGATCGCGGCAGCCGACCCCGTATCTACTTCGAAGGCAACAACGTCGACAACGACGCCTCACAGGGCCTAATGCACTTGTTAGGTGCACATCAAGGAATTTCGGCCAGCTCAGTGGAGAATAGTTGGGGACTCGTCGTCATTAGCAAGAGCGGCGGAACGCTGGAAACCGCTTCTGCATTTCGCCAGTTTCTTGCAGCGCTTGAGAGTAGCTGCGGTGGCGACAAGAAGAAAGTTGCAAGTCGAATTATTCCTGTTACGGGCGAGAGCGGAAAGCTTCATAACTTTGCAACCGAGTTGGGTTGCAAGGAGATTTTTCCGGTTCCCGATGGCGTGGGTGGTAGGTTCTCTGTGCTGTCGGCAGTCGGACTTGTACCCGCTGCTTTGATGGGAATTAACGTGATGAAGCTGCTCGAAGGTGCAAGTGCGATGAACGAGCACTTTCGAACAGCTAAAGCTGCCGAAAACCTCATCCTGCAATACACGGCCGTGAACCATCTTATGGAAACTAAGCGAGGTGCCAACGTAAGGTTGCTGAGCGTTTGGAGCAAGGCTTTGGAAACGGCTGGCATGTGGTACGACCAACTGTTGGCAGAAAGCCTCGGTAAGGAACTCAAAGGTGCCATGCCACTAACAACGGTCAATACACGGGACTTACATTATCGACACCAGCAGCATCAGGAAGGTCGTCGGGACAAGATCGTCAACAATGTGATCGTAGAAAACTATCGTTTTGATCCTATGCCCATTGGCAAAAGAGACTCCGATCCTGATCAGTTAAATGATATTGCCCATAAAACCCTGCCGGACGTTATGTCGGCTGCAATTGAGGGAACAAATCAAGCGCTAAGTGATGACGGGCGCCCTAGTACGAATCTGTTTATGCCTCAAGTAGATGAGTACTTCATGGGTCAGTACTTCCAAATGTTAATGCTGGCCACCGTGGTTGAGGGTAGACTGCTAGGAATTAATCCTTACGGACAACCTGGGGTCGAAGCCTATAAAATCAACATGAATCGCAATCTAGGTCGCTAGGTTCTCTATAGCGCAGCGTCGAAATAAGATCTGCGCGGAATGAGATTGCGGCAATGAGAGATTAGTGGGAGATACCATGAGTCCCGTCGCAAAGCCCCCACAAACCAAGGTCGCCCTCGAAGGGCCTGGTTACTTTCAGTGGAACATGGGAGCTTGGTTCGGAAGCCAGATTGGTGGTACGGCTTGGTTATTGCTTGGGGCAGGCTTATTGGCTACCAGATCGGTGTTGATGGCGTCCATCTGGTTTGTCGTTTTTCTCATCGCAAACGGCATAGGCAGCTGGCTGTGGTTCTCACGTGACCGTTTGCAACCCTATCCAGCCGTTCAAGTCTTGCTGTTGACTTGTGGCTTAGCTGGATTGATGGCTTGGACTTCGGTAGTCCTTCTGCGCCCCGATTTCGTGCCGCTGATGCAAGCCAAGTCCATTTGGACGGGGTATATTTGCCTGCTCATTTTTCCGGGTATGATGCTTTCATTCCATTTTAAGGAAGCGCAGCCAAAGCGCTTCAATACGGCAGAAGATATCAGCAAGGCACAATCTGGTGAGCGTTGAATTGACTTGGCTAGGGCACGCGACCTGGCATTTGAAGACGGGCGAACATCAACTCATCATTGATCCTTTTCTAACCGAAAATCCCTCCGCCTCGGTCTCACCGGACGATATAGAGGCGCAATACGTCTTGTTGACTCACGGCCACTTCGACCATGTGGCCGATGCCGCAGCCATTGCAAAGCGCTGCGACGCCCAATTGATCGCTATTTATGAAATTGCAACCTGGTTTGCGGAAAAGCATGCCGTCAAAAACACACTTGAAATGAATCTCGGCGGTGGCGTCGATTTACCCTTTGGCCGAGTCACGATGACAATCGCACACCATTCAAGTCAGCTGCCCGACGGAAGTTATGGAGGCAATCCAGCTGGCTTCATCATCGAAACAGAAGGAAAGCGTTTGTATTTTGCTGGGGATACTGCGCTATTCACTGACATGAGTCTGATTGCTCGTGAGGGCTTGGATCTGGCAGTGCTGCCGATTGGCGATCTTTTCACCATGGGGGTCAGGGATAGCGTCGAGGCTTGTAAACTGTTGAATGCATCAAAAGTAGTGCCAGGGCATTACAATACTTGGCCACCGATCGAACAGGATGCTGCGGCTTGGGCCGAATTGGTTCGGAGTCATTCTCAATCGGAGCCAATCGTGCCTGAGGTTGGAAAGGCGATACTGCTCTAGCTCATGTCCGATTCAATCGATCCTCTTTTTCCTGAACAGTCTGAGGAAGAACCCGAATATGTAACGGTTGCCAAAGTTGGCGATATTTCTGAGGGCCAAGGACGCGCTTTTACGGTCGGCGAAAGAATGGTGGCCGTATTTCTCAATCAGGGCAAGTACTTTGCCATTGATGACTTTTGTCCACACCAAGGTGCTTCTTTGGCCGAGGGCTTTATCGAAGCTGAGACCTGTGCAGTAGCTTGTCCATGGCATTTCTGGCGATTCTCGTTGGAAGATGGTCGTTGGCTAGACAACCCAAAAATCGCCGTTGACAAGTTTGAAGTTCGCGTGATGGGTGAAAACATTCAAGTAGCATCTTCAGGTAGCTAAAGCAAAGTGGGGTAGGCATCATGCTCTCCCGCCTATCAGCGGCTTGTCGGCCAATCCGTAACTAATGTTACTGACTCTGCGATGTCCAATACGGGAGGGGGCTAGTTGCGCCGATGAGCAGCCAATAAGCTACATCGCTGGCAATTCGTCTCTCGCCGACTGGCTTTTCAATCTCAAAGAATTTGCGAAAATCTGACTTCGCAAATCGCTCGCTAACTTCAATCTAGATAGGCATTATGGCTGCTGCAAAACGACCTGTTGTACTCATTGTTCGCGATGGTTGGGGGCACAACCCAGATCCAAAGTTTAACGATTGCAATGCAATACACTTGGCTCGCACGCCAATCGATGATGCCCTGTTAGCCGCCTACCCGCACACCCAGGTCAGCACTTCAGGCGAAGACGTCGGCCTTCCAGGCGGAGTGATGGGCAATAGCGAAGTTGGTCACCAGAATATTGGTGCGGGGCGTATCGTGAACCAACAACTGATGCGGATTACCCATGCGATTCGTGATGGCTCCTTTTTCGATAATGAAACGCTTCGCGGGGCCGTGGCCCACTCGGCAAAGACAGGCGGCAAAATTCATCTGCTGGGATTGATGTCTGACGGTGGTGTCCATGCGCACCAAGACCATGCCGTTGCCATCGTTGAGTTTTTGAAACGCGAAGGCGTTGCGTCTGACAATGTCCTGATCCATGCGATCACCGACGGACGAGATACTGCACCCAAGTCTGGCCTCGAATTCATTCAGAGTTTCGAAGCAGAGATTGCCAAGATTGGCGTGGGGCGCATCGCATCCATCGTGGGTCGCTTCTATGCCATGGACCGAGATTTTCGTTGGGAACGCGTCGAGCAGGCTTACAACTTGCTAGTGGGAGGTGGCAAGCAGTATAGTTCTGCTTCCGAAGCGATCCAAAGTTATTACGACAACCCAAATTCGGAAAATGAAGTCGGCGACGAATTCATTTTACCACGCTCGATATTTTCAGGTGCAGATGCAGCCGACAACGCTATTCGTTCAGGCGACGCCGTCATCTTTTTCAATTATCGCGGGGATCGACCGCGTGAGATTGCCAAAGCTTTCGTGCTGGATGATGCCGACTGGAAGGCTGTTCGCAAAGGAGGTTTTGATCGAGGGGCGAAGCTAGAAAACCTCTTCTTCGCGACGATGGCCAAATACGAAGAGACGCTGGACACTGAGGTCATCTTCCATAAAGAAAATCGCATGGTGAATACACTGGGCGAAGTACTTTCCTTGAATGGATTGGCACAATTACGCTGTGCTGAATCGGAAAAGCATCCACACGTTACTTATTTCTTCAATGACTATCGCAAGGAATGCTATGGTCGTGAGATGCAATTGGACATTCCATCACCCAAGCATGTGGCAACGTACAACCAATTGCCAGTCATGTCGGCAACGGGCGTCACCGACGCTGTAGTGAACGCAATCAATTCGCAGTTGTATGACTTCATATTGGTCAACTTTGCCAATGGCGATATGGTTGGCCATACCGGTGTATTGGAGGCGGCGATTGAAGCCGTTGAGGCGGTCGACCACGGCGTTGGTCGCATCATTGAAGCTATGAGAAGGCAGGGTGGGGCAGCGATCGTTACGGCCGATCATGGAAACTGCGAGCAGATGTTTGATCCAGAGTCAAACGGACCGCACACCAAGCATACGACTTACGACGTAGATCTAATTGTGGTTGACGAGGCGTTGAAGGGAACGCAGTTGCATGATGGCGGCCGACTGGCGGACATTGCTCCCACGTCGCTGCGTTTGCTGGGCTTAGAACAACCGGGCGAAATGACTGGGCAGTGCCTGATTCGCTAGCCTCGAAGATCGCCTAAAGCTGGCCTTAGAAGCCTGCAGGATTGGGAACGTCTGGGAACGGCCGTCAAGACACAGCGCACCATCATGGCTTTGAGTGGTTGGATTCTGGATTCTCCGGCGGAACGGAATTCGCATGCTGGGGCTTGCTCGGTTCTTTGCGGAACAACAGATTGGCAGAGAGAAGGCGAATGAGCAGTTTCCCAAGCTTGATTTCTTTTGCTAAGAAGAACTGGAATTGTCCAAACAGCGCTCCGTAGGCCAACAACAAGACTTGGTAGAGCGGGAAGACAAGCAGCAGATAGAGGATTGTCGATTGCCAACCCTCGCCCTTCTCAAATCCAACCAGCCAAAACAAATAGGGCTTAGCGAAAAGAACACTGAAGCCCGTTATTGAAAAGACGAGCAATATTATGAAGACTTGAAAGTTACTGCGAAGGCCCCATTTTTCTTTCAGTCGTTCAATGCGGGTGCTACCGGACATGCTTCGGATTCACGAATGTAAAGGTCGCCGACGTTGGAACGAACTATTGCCGCAACTGTTGCATCACTTCCCGTACTATTTGCTCAATAAAGTCGTCTGAAGTTGCTCCGGCGTTCGGTGGGGCCGCAGCGGGTGATATTTCTGGCAACCACTGAGTCAATTCATTGAGAATTTGAGACAGCTGTTCCTGCGTTTGCTGTGCCTCGCGAATCTGTTCTGCAGAGAGTGGTTGGCGACTCTGTCCAAGATCCCACCCACGTGCCAAGACGCCTCGGCGAAATCCTTCCGGGAACTCTGGCTGCCCAATCATGGCATCAAACAATGGAAGGAGGCGATATTGCAATTGCATTGCACGGTCCCACTGACCCTGCTGAGTGGCTTCGTAGATCGCCCGTGTTAATTCTGGCACAACGCCGCTCGTCGCGTTGGTGCCGCCATTGCAGCCCGCCATCAGCATAGGTGCTAGCGCGGCTTCCCAGCCGGTCAGGAACGAGAACTCGGGACGCTGTGGTCGAACGGCGGCAATCATCCGCATCATTTGCGGTAGATCTCCCGAACTATCCTTGATTCCGACAATGCGTGGGCACTCCAGCGCAAGCCGTCGAACCGTCGGAACGTCAATCGGAGAGGCGAACAGCGGAATGTTGTAGAGCGTGACATCAACCGAGACGGTATCTGCGATTTCCTTAAAGTACTGATAGACTGCCTCTGGGCCAATCTTGTAGTAGAAGGGTGCAACAATGGCGACGGCAGTTACGCCCATGGCCCCATATGTCTCGCAGGCCTCGATAGTTTCGCGTACGTTTGCCTCGGCGGCGCCGGCCAATATCGGTACCCGATTCGCAACATGGCCTGTGAGAACTTCGATAACTCGGCGGCGTTCAGGTGCTGTGAATCGTGTGAATTCGCCCGTAGAGCCATTCGGGTAGAGTCCATGGACTCCACGTTCAATGAGCCAGTCAACGTAGCCACACAATCTTTCTTCGTCGATTCTACCTTTCGCGTCGACGGGAGTGATATGTGGAGTAAAGATACCTTCCATTGGCGAATTCATGATGAAACCAACTTCGTATAGGAGCGATAACCTGTTGTCGTCTAAGAAATCTAACAGCTTTCATCGGGCGGGGCGACAGAGATCGAAAATGTACGGCTTCGAAGCCCGCTCGTAAGTGACCATCGAGTGGCGTCCTGCGCTCATTAGAAATGCTTTGAGGCCGTTTGGCGTTCGTTACAACTCTGGATTACTTGGACCCGAATACCTTGGTAGGCAGCCTAATCCCCCAGATAGCGAATGTAACCCACCAGTTCCTTTATTTCTTGTTCCGAAAGCTTCGCCTCAAAGCCTGGCATAGCCTTATTGAGCTTTACCGCCTCGCCGCCACCTCGGATGACTTCATAGATATGCTTGTCAGTAACAGATTTTTGCCAGACGCTGTGCTTGAGATTACGCGGCCGTACAGCCAGCGTGCCAGCGATATGGCCGTTGCCCGATCCATCGCCATGACAACCAGAGCAATGAAGTCTGTAGAGCTGCTCCCGCGTCGGTTTTGTCGGAACGCCCGGCCCCGGTTGGCATCCAGCGCAAAGCAAGAGAACGAGAATGGACAGAGAACGAAGCATTAGTAGCAACAACGGGTTTGTGAGTTCAGTGCAACTATATCCAATTTAGCTTTGAATATGGCATTTGGAAGCATTGCTACGCGCGTGAAGATTGTCTCGCAGGACTGGCTCATGCTTGTCAAAACGGGCGCATAAAAAAAGAGTACTGATGAAGCACCAGTACTCTTGTGTTAAGCAAAGCTTATTTCTTTGGAATAATTATATTCCTAGATCGTGCTGTACAACTTCACCACTTCCAGAAGTACCCATCGCACCCCAAACGCCGTAAGGCGAAGGACCGTCGGTTGGAATTGGAATGGACAGATCGCCGGAGTCAATGTTATCGCCAACAAAGTGAACCGAGCGTAAACCATTCCATTGGAACCGGCCACACCACCGGTCTGGTTGATCACGGAAATGCCAACCGGAAGATGCTTCTCCATCTCCGCCATGATCATGCGATTAATGGAGTCAGTGCCGCCACCGGC